>JANMMK010000023.1:0-3704 GCA_031373235.1 bacterium
GGCGGGTGCGGGAGGTGAGGAAGCATCTTTGTTTGCTGAAGAGTTAAGTAATATGTATCGGCGTTTTGCTGAGAAGAAAAATTGGCAGTGGTTTATTGTGGACGAGTCTAGAAGTCCTGTCGGTGGCTATAAAGAAGCTGCTTTTGAAATTCACGGCAGAGGAGTATATAAGATGCTTCGTTTTGAAACCGGGGTACATCGAGTGCAAAGGGTTCCGGCAACAGAAAAATCAGGTCGTATACATACTTCAACTGCATCAGTTGCGGTATTACCACTTCGAAAAAAATCAAAAATTGAAATCAAGGAAAGTGATTTGATCATGGAGTTTTCTCGTTCGGGAGGTGCTGGTGGTCAGAACGTTAACAAGGTAGAAACGGCCGTGAGATTGGTGCATAAACCTACGGGATTAGAAGTTCGGTGTACCTCAGAGCGAAGTCAGCTCAAAAACAGAGAAAAGGCACTTTCTATTTTGGAAGCGAAATTGCAGGTGCTCAAAGAGGACGAAGAGGCAAAAAAGTATTCTTCTTCAAGAAAAGAACAAATTGGCACAGGAGATAGATCTGAGAAAATTAGAACTTATAACTTTTTGCAAGACAGAATTACAGATCATCGTATTAAGGAGTCATGGCATAATATTCCTATAATTATGGAGGGAAATTGCGAAGAAATTATTGAAACGGTCGTTTTGAGGGCGGAAAGTGGTACTTTAGCAGAAGTTTCCCCTGAGGGAGACGACGAGTAATTAGTAATGGTTGCAAAAATCTGAGTATTTGATAGGATAACTCCCACTTATATATGTCAAAAGAAACAATACAAATCCCAAAGCAAATTGAAGAAATGTTCGCCACTGGTGCTCATTTTGGCTTTTCAAAATCAAGAAGACATCCTTCTTTTAAAAATTATATTTTTGGACAAAAAAACAACGTAGAAATTGTTGATTTAGAAAAGACTCAAACTATGCTTTTAAAAGTAAAAGAATTTATCGCATCTCTTGGAAAGGAAGGAAAAACTATTTTATTTGTATCAAGTAAGAGTGAAGCAAAAGAGGTTGTAAAAACAGCTGCTGAAAGTATTGCAATGCCGTATGTTGCAGGACGATGGATTGGAGGAACTTTGACCAACTTTCCTGAAATTAAAAAACGAGTTTCAAAATTACATGATTGGAATGGACAGAAAGAAAAAGGAGACTTGCAGAAGTACACAAAAAAAGAACGATTGTTAATTGATCGAGAAATAGTAAACCTAGAAAAGTTTTTTGGTGGTATTAAGAATATGGAAAAACTACCTCACGTACTTTTTGTTATTGACCCAAGAAGAGAGCATATTGCAGTTGCTGAGGCAGAAAAAATGAATATTCCAGTTGTTGCTTTGGCTTCTACGGATTGTGACGTTTCAAAGGCACTTTATTTTATTCCAGCAAACGATAGTTCAAAATCAAGTATAGAATATTTTCTCAAAGAAGTTACTTCTGCGTATAAAGGCACGTAATTCATTACTAAGTTTTAAGTAGTACTTTTATTTATGATTACAATTGAACAAGTCAAAGAGCTTCGTGATAAGACTGGTATCTCTGTTATGCAATGCCAGAAGGCCCTTGAAGAAGCGGGTGGTGATATGGAAAAGGCAATCGTCCTTCTTAAGAAGAAAGGTGCGGAAGTATCAGGAAAGAAATCTGACAGAGCCTTGGGTGCTGGTGTGGTGGCTTCTTATATCCATAGCACAGGGTCAGTTGGAACTCTTTTGGAGCTTTGGTGTGAAACAGACTTTGTAGCCAAGAACGAAGACTTCAAAAATCTTGCTAGGGATCTTGCAATGCAAGTCACTGCTACAAATCCAGAGTATGTTTCTCTTGAAGACATTACTGATGCAGAAAAAGATAGGGCACGAGAAGTCTTTGCTAAGGAAGTAGAAGGAAAGCCAGAAAACCTAAAAACATCTATTTTAGAGGGTAAAATCTCTGCTTACTTTAAAGATAAAGTACTTCTAGAACAGGAATTCATTAAAGATCCAACTTTTACCATCAAGACTCTTTTAGAAAACGCAGTACAGAAGTTCGGAGAAAAAACACAAATCGGTCAATTCAAGAGACTTTCTACTTTACCTAAGTAAGTTTTTAGTTTTGCACAATCTATTATGACTATTTCAATTATTATTTTTAGCGCATCCCTTATTTTTTTATGGGGAATGCTCTTGAATAAGGCGAGAGAGGTAAAAACAGGAAAACCTTTTTTTGTTTTTTCTTCTTCTTTGGATACGAAGCTACAATACCAAGTATCTTTTTGGGGTCGATTCTTTCAAAAAGTCCCTCGCCTTATTTTTAAGGAGAGTTTTCATTTTTTTGTCGTACAGTCAGTTAGATTATTAAATTACATAAAACAAAAAATTCGACCTCGTGTTGCGCATATTCTTGATGAGGTGAGAGGACGAGGTATTCCAAAAAACAAAGGTTCGGCTTCTTTATTTATTCAGTCAATAAAGGATCATAAAGATAATTTGAAAAAATAAAAATTTAGTGTATCCTAGAGGAAGTTTGAAGTGAGTAGTTGTTAGTTTGTAGGATTTTTTCTTTTTATTTCTTAATTACATAGAGAGAATAAGCCGCTTTAGTTGACTTGGCAGCTTAGAAACCAGGCTTTGACAATAGAATATGTTTGCCGCTTTAGCTCAGTTGGTAGAGCAACTGTTTTGTAAACAGTCGGTCCCCAGTTCGAATCTGGGAAGCGGCTCCAATAAAATCTCCTTTGATGGAGATTTTTTTATAGCCGATTCAGCACGCCAAGGGTTTGGCGTGCGTCCAGACTCGAACGCCGCAGCCATGTTTCGATAGCAATCGAAACAGGCGAGGTGGTGGCCAGACAAATCTTTGTGACGACAAAGATTTAGTCGCGGGCGAATCTGGGAAGCGGCTCCAAAAAAAAGACTCCTCGTAAGGAGTCTTTTTGTTATTTTTTTTCTTTAGTAGAGGAGGCATTTTTTTCAATAGATTCTTTTTTCGCTAGCTCATCGAGTATTTTTTTAGTTTCTTTAGGATAAGTTTTTTTGAGAATTTCTTCCAGTTCCTCTCTTTCTTTGTAGCCACTAATGACCACTTGATCTCCAAGTGCGATAACAGGAAATGGTGCTTTTACCTTGAATATCGAGAGAAGGGTTTTAACGGCTGAGACATCAGAGTTTTTATCGAAAGAGTATACTCGAAGTTGAGGGTACTTGTTTCTTAAATAGGTTAGTGTGTATCCAGTTTTATTGCAGTCAGGACAGTTTTCTTCGTCGTCATAAAAATAAAGTGCAAACATAAATTTCTCTCCACATCGTTCGCTTATTCTTCGCATGAGAAGGTAGTCCTTGATTTCAAGGAGAGAGTAATATTTTTTTAAGAACTGCACTTCTTCATTTTTATTTCCTAGACTATTTGCACTGTTTTGTATTCTTTCTGCGAGGGTGTTGAGTTCATTTGAAAGGGTGCTGTTTCCGAATTCCTTACATGAAAGCTCAGAGAGGAGGGAGAATTGTGTTTCTGAAGAAAGAATATCTGTTGCTATACTATCTTGAATTCTTTTTACATCCACAATCCTTTTATTGTTTAAGTTGTTACTAAAGCTAAAAGCAGTAATAAAAATAAAAACAGTGATAAGAAGTGTTACGAGATATTTTTTCCAGTCAATTTGTTTATTCATTTTTTTGTTTATCGCCACGGGGCTTTTTTT
>JANMMK010000026.1:0-5096 GCA_031373235.1 bacterium
GCAGTAAGTAAACCAATGATTTCCTTTTTATATATTTCAACTGGATATTTATTATTTGAGAAAGTATTCACCCAAATACCAACTTTAAGTTCAGTGTTTCTTTCCACTTTAGAACTAGCAATATGGTTTGTAGAATTTAAATCTACGAGACTAACACTGAACACATCATCCGTGGAATTCTTTTTCCATATCTTCGCAAAAAGCTCTCCTGACTTTGTACACCCAACATCTGCTGATACAGAATCAACAAATCTTGCACTTATATCACTATTTGCAGGATTCATGTTTCGCTTGTTTTTGTAATCAATTATTGATTGATTTGTAGACTTATCATATTTCCCTGAGACTGTGACATTACTGTAGCCGAGCTTGATGAGACTTGCTTGGAGATTCTTTATAAAATCCACTGATTTTATATTTTGATTTTTAGCACCCGACCAAGTAGACAAATTGGTATATTTAGAACACATTAAATTTTGAGGTAAACCATCCGTTGATGGTGGTGTTGCCTCAGCAAAAGTGATAGAGCTTGTCTTGATATTTTTATCAGTACTTACTATGACCAAAGCATAATTCCCAATTGAAGAACTATCCGACAATCCAATGTACACCCCGTACAACGCTACACTATATGAAGCCGTATTTTTTACCATTTTTTCAAAAGTCCCCGTGATTTCAAAAATCGCCTCGCCGTCTTCTTTAATAAAGTATGAATTTGTTTTTTCAGTTGCTCCTGAAACAAGAGTCATGTTTTGTGTAAGAACTTTTACGTCATTATTATTAACACGATTACCAGAGGAATCTAGAAACACAAAAAATACTTCGCCCTTTTTTAAGTACGAATCAAGTCCCGTTGGAGTTACTTTGACTCTCAAGTTAAATGTTCCCACTGTTTGAGAGGTTGTATCTGTGGCACCCAAACGAATATTTTGACTTATAAGTTCAAAATTAAATTTTTTATCGAATTCTACTGCAGGTGTTACGAAACCATTAACATCGTTTAAATACTTCAAAGTGAGGGCGCCAAAATATCCCTCGAAGGACTGGAGACCTATACTTTTTTGAAACTTCGCAAGAGCGACTTTTGTGCTTTCTCCAAAGTATCCCTTGGTAGCCCCAGCTTCCAATACAAGAAAACCACGATTCTCGAGTAATGTTTGTAATTGCACAACATCTGTACCTGTTGAGCCCACAGTAAGCTTTCTTTCGTACTTTTGTAATGTCTCTGCTGAAGCTGTACTTGTAGATACAAAAACAAGAGCAAAAGTAAATAGTAATGCGAGTAATTTTTTCATATATATGACATCATGAAATTATGTTAATACTTAAATTATAGCACTCTTAAAATGATATTTATCCACTTTTCAACCGAAATCAAAAAAAACTTTTTACTGATACTTTGCTTGGAATTGTCTTATTTTGGAGTTTAGTTTTGTTTTTTTCGTAGTTTTACCCAATCGTCTTATCTTTTAAATACTCCTCTACTGCCTCTCTATCTGTATCCGCAAGCATGAACCCATCAATAACAACCACAGGAGCTTTACTCTGTCCTGAAAGAGCTTTCATTTCTTCAAAAAGATTTTCGTCTTCTCTAACATTTTTTTCTATAAAAGGAATGCTTTTTCCTTTAAGAAAATTAGTAACTCCAATACACCATGGACAACCTGTCTTGGTGTACACAATTACTTCCATACTTATTTCTTAAGACTCGCTTTAATAAAAGCTGTAAAAAGTGGATGAGGAGAAAGTGGTCGCGCAAGAAACTCTGGGTGAAACTGCACCCCAAGGAAAAACGGGTGCTTTGTTTCTGGAAGTTCTGCTATTTCTGCAAGAGTACCGTCTGGAGAAGTTCCTGAGAATATAAGTCCTGCTTTTTCAATTTCTTCTTTATGAAGTGGATTTACCTCGTATCGATGTCGATGTCGCTCAATCACTTCTTTTGTTCCATAAGC
Source organism: bacterium (assembly GCA_031373235.1). GTDB lineage: Bacteria > Patescibacteriota > Minisyncoccia > Phycocordibacterales > CAIRYW01 > JANMMK01. The sequence goes on from JANMMK010000026.1 coordinate 1,953, forward strand.
TTTTCTTGCAATTGTCTTGTCTTTAAGTACCGCACTATAAGAACCGAGTCGCATTGATCCACCAAAATCTTTTGCAAGAAGCTTTTTCTTTTGGTCTGGCATGATATCGATAACCAAATGTTTTGAACTAGTGGTGATTTCTGCTGTATTAGCATCACTCCAACCAAGTACATTCCTTGCGTACTCGATGACCATAAGTTGCATACCGTAACAAAGCCCGAAATATGGAATCTTGTTTTCTCGTGCAAATTTAATTGCAGAAAGTTTACCTTCAATACCTTTTTCTCCAAAGCCTCCTGGAACAACGATACCGTCGTATGATTTGAGTGCCTGAAGTTTCTTAGAGTCTTTTTCAAAGTCCTTGGCATTTACCCAAGAAAGTACTGGTTTTACTCCTTGAGCAAAAGCAGAAAACTTAAGTGCTTCAATAACAGAAAGATACGCATCAGAAAGGGTGAAATCTCCTGTATCAAAATATTTTCCAACAACTGCAATAGAAACTGTCTTAGTAGCTTTTTGTATTTTACTAGTAAACGCTTTCCATTTACTTATATCTGAATGAACGCACTTCAAAGAAAGCAGTTCGCAAACAAGAGAACTCAAGTTTCCTTTTTCAAAGTTTATTGGTACTTCATAAATGTTTGAAACATCGGGCGCAGAGATAACATAATCTGCCGGAATACTACATGAAATAGCAATCTTCTCTCTCCTTTTCTCATCCATCGGTACTTCACTTCGAGCCACCAACACATCTGCATGCACTCCGTATGAATTAAGTTGCCTCATTGCATTTTGCGTTGGTTTACTTTTCATTTCACCAAGCTTTCCTGGAATTGGAAGATAAGACACCATGATAAAAATCACGTCCTTTGGTTGTCGAATTTTGAGTACTCGCGCCGCCTCAATAAACATAATGTTTTGATAGTCACCAACAGTGCCACCAATCTCGACGATTGAAATATCAGAATCTGCTTTATCTGCAGCATCCTCAAAACGAGCAATAATTTCATCTCGAATATCGGGAATTGCTTCAACTGTTCTTCCTCCGTATCCAAGAGATCTTTCTCTGTCGATAACAGTTTTGTAGACCATACCACTGGTCATATATCCTCTCTCCGAAATATCTCGTCCAAGAAACCGCTCGTAGTTTCCCATGTCTTGGTCAGTTTCAAGTCCTGAATTAAGCACAAAAACTTCTCCGTGTTCTGTCGGATTCATGGTACCAGCATCCACGTTTAGGTAAGGGTCTACTTTTACCATGTTAACCTTAAAACCTTTTGCCTGAAGTAACATGCCAAGTGACGAAGTGGTAACTCCTTTTCCAACTCCAGACATCACACCCCCAATAACAAAAATATACTTATGACCTTTTTTATTTTTTTTCTCCATAAAAATTTTACTGGCTATAACATAGCCCTTCGTACTCAAAAGATTTAATCAAATAACTACTAAATTTTAAGATATTTTTTGACCGCAAGATAGCTTGACAATATACCAATTGAAACTCCTGACAATAAAATTACCCCAAAAATCTGCAAAAAGTTACTTATATAGTAACTGTAGAGGTTTAACCCTGTGCCGAGAGAATACGTGTATGGCCCTGCCCAGTAGGCTATTGGAAGCAAGATAAGCATGGTAATTATCGTTGAAAATACTCCATACATAATACCCCCAACAACAAAAGGTCCTTTTATGTAGTTAATTCCCGCTCCAACAAGTCGCATGACAGAAATCTCGTCTCTTGCCATATAAATGGTGAGCTGAATAGTATTGAATGTAATAAGGAGCGATACTGCCACAAAAAATATCACGACTCCTAAGCCCAACTTCTTAGAAGACTCTGTAACCATACTCAATGTGTCAATTGCTTTTTTGTTTCTGCTAAAATTGATTTTATCAATAATGCTTGCACTATTCTCTTTTTTCTTTTCTTCAAGAAATAATGCCAACCCTTCATATTGAGTGGTAGTCTTCGCTTTTATAGTAAAAGAAGCTCCAAAGGGATTTTCTTCTATCATCTTAAGTGATTCGAGAACTAATTCGTCATTTTCATGTCGAGCCTTAAAGAGAGCAAGCTCATCTTCTTCTGAAGCATACGCAATACTCGCTACCTCAGGAAGAGACTCTACTTCTTTTTTTAAAGATAAAATTTCTTGTTCCGAAGCACTTTTTGTGAAATACACATTAATATCAACTTTGTCTTGGATACTAGAGAGCGTTGATCCTAAAAGAGCTCTGGTTAAAATTAAAGAAGAAATAACAAGAAGAGCAACAGTCATCACGAGCACAGAGGCCAAAGAAACAAAACCATTTCTCCAAAAATGAACAAACCCAAACTTTATAACTCTTTTAATTGCAGTGCTAAACATAATGTATAAAAATAAACTACATATTAAATCGTCCCTTCTTATCGTCTTTAACTATTTTTCCATTATCCATGGTAACAACTCGTTTACCGAGAGAATCAACAATACCTTTGTTGTGTGTGGTAAGTAAAACAGTCGTACCAAGTGCATTAATCTTTTGTAATATTTGGACAATTTCAAAGGTAGATACTGGATCCAAGTTTCCAGTTGGTTCGTCTGCAATAATGACATCGGGCTGATTAACAATTGCTCTTGCAATTGCAACACGTTGTTTTTCTCCACCAGATAGTTGGTGAGGAAAACACATCATTTTTCTTGAAAGGTCTACTAGTTCTAGTACATGCGGCACATCAGAGGCTATCTCTTCGTCAGTTCGTCCGCAAGCCTCCATCGCAAACGCAACGTTCTCAAATACAGTGAGATGAGGTAATAGTCTGAAGTCTTGAAAAATAGTACCTATCCGTCTTCGATATCCAGTAATATCTTTTTTCTTTAGATGACTTATATTTGCTGATTCAAAAAACACAGCACCCTTTGATGGATTTTCTTCTCCCAAAATCATCTTAAGTAATGTTGTCTTTCCTGACCCTGAATGCCCGACAATAGATACGAATTCGTTCGGTTCGACAGTGAGGGAAACTTCACTGAGTGCCTTTGTATTGTTTGCTTTGCTCATAAATCTCCGCTACTTTTCTTGCACAAACATTTACTTTATTATTTGGATGGTCACTGTATTTGCCGGAATCAATAAGCCGCATATCTGCCGCCATCTTTTTGG
>JANMMK010000066.1:0-8353 GCA_031373235.1 bacterium
CAAGCAAAATCATTTGCTTGTTCGGAAGCACAAAATGAAAAACGCCTCTTAAGAGGCGTTTTTCATTTTGTGCTTCCGAACAAGCAAATGATTTTGCTTGTGAGTAGGAATCGAACAGTTTTTACATTGAGGCCATAGCAATGGCCGAAGTAAAAACTGGTGGCCAGACTTTAAATTTGTGACTGACAAATTTAAAGTCGAGGTCGATATTCCTACCCGAAAGCTCTGGGGAGAGCTTTCGGGTAGGAATCGAAAACCTTTTGAGCTGATTTTAGGAGTGAAACGAAGTAAAATCACCAAAAGGTGTACTGACCATGTAATGGTCGATATTCCTACACAGAAGCTCTGGGGGAGAGTTTCTGTGTAGGCGACATATTTTGTTTTATCAAAATAGAAGTGCTCTTGCGGTGAATCAAGAACATTGTTTAGTATTTTCCTGTTTCCATGCTAGTCTGTTTTCAAATGGATTTTTCAAATCTTGAAAGTTATTTACGTCTTTTGATTTCACAGGGATTTACAACTTATGAGGATGCCAATATGGCTTACCGACTGGTTCGGTTGCATGGTTGTTCTATCACTGGTTGGCCAACTCAACTTTCCACCTTTGTGTTAAGGGTTCCTACTCGAACTGCGGTAAAACCGTTAGATGAGTATGACCTTTTTACCGGCACTATTAGTCGAATAGGTTTTACCCGAAGGAGGGTGTACGAAGAGATGGGTCTTGATGAAATCAAAAGAAAACACCCAAGCTTATATTGAGCGAGGGTGATTTTTATTACTATCTAACAGTAAGAAGATTTAATTTTCCAAAAAACCGATGAGTTAGTTTGTGGTGTTCCTTGAGGGATTAGGTCACATATAATTTTCTGGTGAAAAATTTTGTAACTCCGTCTGACAGCGTTATTCTAAGTTTCTTTGTGGTCAGGAATAATTTCCTCGCCAGTCACGAGGAAATTTTCACGACCCTAGCTCGCTTCTTTTTCTTTCTAGAAAAACATAGCTCCGCTTCGCACAACTAAAAAATCTGCATAAATGCAGATTTTTCTTAACGTTGTGCGCCTTGAGGGATTCGAACCCCCGACCTTCTCAGTGTAAATGAGTTGCTCTAACCAACTGAGCTAAAGGCGCATGAAGACTACAATAGACTATATTAGATAAAATTTCAAATTTTTGTATAATTAAGGCCTATGGATTTATCGTCAATGTTTTTAGTGGTTGGGGGTTTGGTTTTATTTGAAATTATTTCGAGTGCTGATAATGCAATCGTAAACGCTGAAGTACTTCGAACGATGTCTGAAAAAGCTCGAAGATGGTTTTTGTTTTGGGGTATTATCATAGCTGTCTTTTTAGTTAGGGGATTACTACCGTGGGCTATCGTATGGGCTACCAATCCAGATTTAGGTTTTCTTGGTTCTTTTAGTGCGTCATGGAGCAGTGATCCAAAGGTCATTGAATCTATAACTAAATCAGCACCTATTCTTTTAGCAGGAGGAGGAATTTTTTTGGTATTTTTGTTTTTTCACTGGTTGTTCTTGGAGAAAAAAACTTACGGTATAAAAGGCGAAGCGTTTCTTCAAAGACAAGGTGTATGGTTCTATGCTGTTGTTTCTATTATTTTGGCTGTGGTGGTGTGGTATGCACTTAAGATTAACCCGCTTATGGCGTTCGGAGCAGTTATTGGTTCTACGGCATTTTTTATCACTCATGGTTTTAAGGAAAACGCTGAGGCCGCTGAGAAGGAGTTACTTTCAGGACATTCAACAAAATCAGATATCAGCAAGATTTTGTACCTTGAAGTTATAGATGCCTCTTTTTCAATTGACGGGGTTCTTGGAGCGTTTGCCTTTACATTCTCAATACCACTCATAATTATCGGTAATGGTATTGGGGCGGTTGTACTTAGATATCTTACGGTAAAAAATGTCGAGACAGTTCGTAAATATGTTTTTCTAAAAAATGGTGCGATGTACTCTATTTTCTTTTTAGGTTTTATTATGATATTCCATGCTTTTGGTGTACATATTCCTGAATGGCTTTCACCACTCATAACCTTTGCAGTTGTTGGGTACTTCTTCTTCAAATCTTGCAAACATATAAAAGGCCAAGGATCTGTGTGTGCAGTAGAGTAGTCTTTCGCTAGTTTCTATTTTTCCTGTATAGTGTCTTGGTGAAAGACTTCGAAGTAAAGATTCTCTATGAAGACGATAATATGCTTGCTATAAATAAGCCAGCGGGTATTGCGGTGCATCCTGACGGTAAGACAAAAGGCCCTTTTTTAACAGAGTGGATTACAGAGCTATACCCAGATACTTTTAGGGGTGAGGGGGTGACCTTGGACGACGGCAGTGTTATCGAAAGACCGGGTATTGTTCATCGACTAGATAAAGAAACCACCGGTGTTCTGTTGATTGCAAAAACGGAAGAAGCCTTTTTTCATTTGAAAGAACAGTTCATGAATCATGAAGTACAAAAAACTTACCATGCTTTTGTTGAGGGTACGATTCGTGACGAAAGGGGAGTTATTGATAAACCGATCGGTAGAAGTCCTCGGGACGCACGAAAGAGGACTACAGAACGAGCAGCACGAATGCCCAAGGAAGCTTTTACGTCTTTTAAGGTATTAGAAAGAAGAAACAATACAACTTTTGTTGAGGTGTGGCCAAAGACCGGCAGGACACACCAAATACGAGTACATTTTAAATCAATAGGAAGACCTGTTATTTGTGACGGTCTGTACGGGAAGAGAGAAAATTCCTTAGGTTTTAAAAGGTTAGCACTCCATGCACGAGCGACTAGTTTTAAAAATATGGATGGAAAAAAGAAGACTGTTGAAGCTCCTTATCCTCCTGACTTCTTGTTTGCGATAGAAAAAGAGGAGGTTGTCCTTAAGTAGATTCCATAAAAACTCTCAAAAAGTTGCCAAAGAAAAGCTCCTATGTTAAAGTGCTAGCCACTATGGCAATCGCAATTTCACCAATAAACACAGAAGAAAGAAAGTCTATCGACATGCGAACTGGCGATACCGTTAAGGTGTCTCAAAAAGTTCCAGATAAAGATGGAAAATTTAGAACTCAGATATTTGAGGGTCTTATTATCGCTAAAAAACATGGCAAAGAAGCAGGAGGGACTTTCACTGTACGAAGAACTGCTGGTGGATACGGTGTTGAAAAGATATTTCCTCTATACTCTCCAATGATTTCAAAAATTGAAATCACTAAACGATCAAAAGTAAGACGATCAAAACTATACTTCATCCGAAGAAAAGCTGTAAAAGAAATGAATAAAAGAATGAAAATGGAAATGATGCGAGCTGATAAACCAGTTGCCGCTTCAGTTGAGTCAGAAGTACCTCACGAAAACAAGCCTGAATAGGGGTTTGTTTTTGATTTTTACTTTCTTAATCTAGAAATTTCAAACAAGCCTCAATCCGGGGCTTGTTTTTTTGTTGTCTCAAAAGACCGCAAAAAAAGTTCATTCGAGAAAACCAAAGTAAAAATAATACAAATGAATATAAACACCAAGGGATCAGTCGGTCTTGTGTATACGACACAAGCAGGGTTTACTTCTTACAGTTTAGACTATGATGAAGGGGAGGGTAAAGAAGGGTGGCTTCAGATAAATAAAGAAGAGCGACAATTTGTTGTTCGGAAAAGAATGTCTCACCAGTGTGTGATGTGGGTTGCTCCAGAAGAAGGAGAAGTCAAACCTATGTCACATAAAGAAGACGGAGCTTTGTTTTAGCTTCAGGTAATCTCAAAAGCCCAGAAGAAATTCTGGGCGATTTTTTTATACTCGGTTTTTCACCAGGCGTTCGATAAGTGTTGCGAAAGGTTTTATAAAAACAAGTCCCAATATTACAGAGATAATATTGAATAGAAAGTGAGCATTCACTACCTGAATTGTTATTTCAGGGGAAATAAATTTTATTAATGCAATAAATGGACTGATGAAAGGTAGGAATATGATTACACCAATAACATTGAATAAGATGTGAGCGATGGCCACTTTTTTGGCTTCAGTATTGGCAGTAATACTAGCAATGAATGCTGTGGCAGTTGTACCCACATTTGATCCTAGGATAAGCCCAATTGCTCCAGGAAGACCTATAAGTCCACTTGAAGCCAGTGTGATGACTAGTCCTGTGAATACAGCACTTGATTGGAGTACGAGCGTTACTACTGCTCCAATCAGAATAGTGAGGAACAAACTACTTTCACCTGAAAGTAGTTGTTTGAGGAAAGGAGAATCCTTTAGGGGTTCTAAAAAGAAGGAGATAGAAAAAAGTGCAAAAAACATTATCCCAAAATAAAAAAGCATTTTTCCGTATTTTTGAAAACGGGTGTGTGTCTGGGAAACAATAAATCCAATAATGACAATAAAAGGTGCAATGTAAGTTAATTTAAGAGCGATAAGCCAAGCTGTGATAGTTGTTCCAATGTTTGAGCCTATAATAGCTCCGAGCGATGCATGAAAAGTAATAAGGCCGGCGTCTACAAGACTTACTAAAATTACTGATGTTGCCGTAGAAGATTGGATGAGTGCTGTGACGATTGTTCCAGCCAAGAATCCTCGTAGTGGAGTTTTAGTTGAATTATGGAGAAGTGTTTTAAACTTGTCTCCTGCAATTTTTTGGATGTGACTACTAAATTTTTGAATTGAAAAAAGAAATAGTGTTATCAGTGCGAAGACACTAACAATAAGATGTGGAATATTCATAGGTGATATTAGTATACTTTTTAATAGAGATAACTAAAAGTTGAAAAGAATGTGAATATTGGCTATAGTAGGCAAGCTAGAAAGATATGCGCGGGTGGCGAAACTGGTAGACGCACTACCTTGAGGTGGTAGCGCTCGTAAGGGCGTGGAAGTTCGAGTCTTCTCCCGCGCACAGTAAAGGTAGGTAATATTAAATATCTATAAAATAATCATGGCACTATTTACTGGTAAAGGAGATAAAGGTACTACCAAAACTTTTGGTTGTGATCAGCGAATTTCTAAATCTTCCACTATTGCCGAGGCGCTTGGCACGCTCGATGAAGTGAACTCTTTTTTAGGTCTGGTAAAAGTAGAATCCGAAGTATCGGGTTATGTATACGATACAAAAAAATTCTCTCTGATTGTTCATGCTATTCAGGAAAATCTGTTTACTATCCAAGCTGAGCTTGCTGGAGCAGATAAAAAAATAGGGGAAGAAAAGGTAAAAGAAGCGGAAGGTATAATTAATGGTATAGAAAAGTTGTTGCCACCTATCACCACTTTTTTTATTTCAGGTGGAACAAAAATTGCTTCACTTTTTGATGTATCAAGAACTCTAGCGAGGAGAGCTGAGAGAAGAGTGGTTGGTGTGCATGATGAAGGAGTGCGACTTGTAGGTGAACATACACTTGCGTATCTTAACCGTCTTTCTTCACTTTTGTATGCACTTGCTAGACTTTCTAACCACATCTCTGGTATAAATGAGTCTGCCCCAAGTTATAAGTAGGGGAATATGGCGACTATAGTTTAGTGGTAAAACTCGGGTTTGTGTAAGTATCCACAAAGCTTTCAGTTTACTAATGTAAAACTTGATAGTAGTATAATCCCGATGCCTACTGTTAAATGTCGATGTTGTTCAAAAGAATTTTACTCAAAACCTTCCTGGATCAGAAAAGGTTTTGGTAAATTTTGTTCAGCTTTGTGTCATCATGGGTCACAAAAAAATGGTGAGATTGTTAACTGTTTTATCTGTAAGAAAAAAACTTATAAAACTCTTAAAGCCTTAAAATCTTCGAAAAGTAGAAAATATTTTTGTGGAAAATCCTGTCAGGCTAAGTGGCGGAATACTGAATTTATAGGTGAGAAACATGCAAATTGGACAACTGGTGAGTATGCCTACCGAAGTATTCTAAGACGACATAAAATTGTTCAGGTCTGCACACTTTGTAGAACAAAAGATGTTAGGGTTCTTGCTGTACACCATATTGATGAAAATCACTATAACAATGATGTGCAAAATCTGACATGGCTTTGTCATAATTGTCATTTTTTAGTACATCATGATAATCTGGAGAAACAAAAATTACTGTCTAAATTAAAAAACTAGAGAGTAATTTGAAAACATATGGTGCCCATAGTTTAGTGGTAAAACTTCGGTTTGTGGAACCGATATCGAGAGTCCGATTCTCTCTGGGCACCCAAAAAATCTTAATTTTGCTATACTGTACTTATGGAAACAGAACTAAAACAAAGAATAGATTTATTAGAAAAAAAGATGGATATCATTCTTGCTGAAACTACTTTAGCCAAGAAACATGCAAAGGTTTCCTTGTACATAACTATTGCAGTCATAGTACTGCCAATCATTGGTTTACTTTTTGCAATACCATCTTTTCTTTCAACTTACTCAGACTACGACTCAATTCTTAATGGTCTATAGTTTTTGTATGGGCAACAAAAGGACATATATTCTCCAGACAGAAAAGTTTGTAAGGGAAAAACTCGAGAGCCAAGGTGCAGGGCATGACTTTGCTCACATTGAACGAGTAAGAAAAATGGCACTTAAGATTGCAAAGAAAGAAAAAGCCGATTTATTTATTGTAGAGCTTGCTAGTTTGCTTCACGATGTTGCTGATAGAAAATTTCATAATGGAGACACGGAAATCGGTCCTCGCCTTACGAGAGAGCATCTTACTTCTTTGAAGTTGCCGACAGAAGTAATTTCTCAGGTTGTTTTTGTTGTTGAAAACCAGTCATTTCATAAATCGTTTGAGATAGATAAAAAAATATTTACCAAAGAATTAATGTGTGTACAAGACGCAGATCGTTTGGAGGCGATCGGAGCTATTGGTATTGCAAGGGCATTTGCTTATGGTGGCTGGAAGGGGAGACCACTGTACGATCCAAAAGAAAAGCCAGTTAAACATAAAAGTTTTGAAACATATAAAATAAAAACTGCTTCAACCATCAACCATTTTTATGAAAAGTTGTTGTTACTAAAAGATATGATGAATACTAAAACGGCTAAATCAATCGCGGTAAAACGACATGTGTTCATGGAAAAATTCCTCACAGAATTTTTGGCTGAATGGGATTGTAAAAAATAAATTATAAAAATGGAAAATGTTTTAAAAAATAAGATTGAGAAGGATTTTTTTATTTTAATTGGAAGTATACTGCTTGCTTTTATTATTTTGGAAATAGGAATTGTTGATTCCTTACTAAAAGAAACACACAGTGTCGGAGTGCTCGGAAGTTTTATTGCGGGTATTTTTTTTACAAGTATTTTTACTATTGCCCCTGCGTCTTTGGTATTGGTAAAGATTGCTTCTTTTTCAAGTCCAATAACAGTTGCTCTGTTTGGCGCACTCGGAGCTATGATTGGTGATTTGCTCGTTTTCTTTTTTGTAAAACATACACTTGCCGACGACCTTGTCAGACTTATTAAGCGTTCAAAATATCAAAAAATATTTCACCGACTTCATTTTGGAATATTACGTTTTGTTTTGCCTGTTATCGGCGGGATTATTATTGCCTCTCCACTTCCTGACGAGATTGGTTTGGCAATTCTTGGTGTTTCAAAAATAAAAACTATCTACTTAGTTCCAATTGCATTTGTGATGAACTTTCTTGGAATTTTAGGTTTGGTTTTTGTGGGTGGGCTACTATAGCTTATTTAAGAGACCGAAACCAGTTGTCGAGAAGTACTCCTGTAGCGACGCTGGCATTTAACGATTCAGCTTTTCCAATTTTTGGAATAGTAATTTTTTCTGTAACAAATTCTTTAAGTTCAGGGCTGATTCCGTTTGACTCGTTTCCTATCAGGAGGATTCCAGAGGTGGGGAATTTTGTTTCGTATACTGTTTTACCTTCGAGGTATGCTCCGTAAACTGGTAGTTTGTTTTTATCTAAAAATGAAAATAGGTTTGTGTAGTAGAGAGGTATTCGAGTAAAAGACCCCATAGAGGCAGCAATCGTTTTCCCATTGTAGAGGTCAACACTTCCTGTTGAGAGAATAATATTTTTTATACCATACCAGTCAGCGATACGAATGATTGTCCCTAAGTTTCCTGGGTCTCTGATGTCATCAAGTACTAGTGTTACTCCATTTTTTATTTCAGGAAGTACATCTCGTTTTTTCTGTTTAACGATAGCAACGGCACTGGTGTTGTGTTCGAAAGACCCTATGTTCTCTAGTTCTCCTTCTTCCACTTTTGCAGCTCGTCTGTCTCTCGCGGTCAGAAGATCTTTGTGTGTTTCAATAAATGCAGAGGTGGCAAAGACTTCCTCGATGAAGAAATCACTTTTTAGTGCTTCAACAACAGACTTTTCTCCTTCAACTAAGAAGATTCCTCTTTTGTCTCGTTCTTTCTTTACT
>JANMMK010000071.1:0-3636 GCA_031373235.1 bacterium
GATCTTAGATAAAGCCTCATTTTTATGAATCTCTTCGAGAGTTTTTAGGCCATTCATACCAGGAAGCACAATGTCGAGAGTAATAATATCAGGCACTTCTGTATTTAATATCGTAAGAGCTTCTTCACCATTTGTAGCATGGAATAAGTGTGCTCCTTCAGCTGAAAGTTTTCGAGCCAGTAGTTCTCCTAAAAACTGGTCATCTTCTACCCACAAAATTTTTACATCTTTAAGCCCTGAAGTAGAAATATTATTTGCATTTGGTACCGCAGTTTCCTCTGGACCTCCAATAAGCATGTCAACCTTCTGCATTACTTCTTCTGGTGAAAACTGAACCTTCACGATGTACTCAGTGACACCCAGATCTTTAATTCTCTCTATCTCAACATCTTGGCCAGAGTTTGACACAACTAGCACGGGAATATCTTTAATTAAAGGGTCATTAAATTTTGCCTGTAGTATTTCATATCCAGACATAGTTGGGAGCATCATATCGAGCAAAACCAAGAGTGGTTTTTCTTTTTGAATCATCTGTAGCCCAAGTGCACCGTCTCGTGCCAGAAGCACATCATATCCGTGGTTTTTTAGTTTTTCTAGTAATACCTCACCTAAAAATTGGTCATCTTCTACAATAAGTATTTTTTTCATACGTATAAATTATATCTTAAGAGCCACAAAAAAAGTAGTACCTATTCCCTCTTCGGACTCGCACCACATTCTTCCTCCGTGTTTATCAATTATATTCTTTACAATAAAAAGACCAAGACCAGTACCTTCCGTCTCTGTTTTCATGGCGTTTTTAGCCCTAAAAAACTTCTTAAACAAATACTTTTGTTGATCTTTCGGAATACCAATTCCACTATCTTTAACAGATAAAACAATTTCTCCCGCTTCTTTAGTGATTGAAACAATTACATCACTAGCTACCTTACTGTACTTTACTGCATTTTCTAAAATATTTTGTACTACTGCTCTAATTTTTTCTTTATCTATTTTAATATTTGGAACAACATCCCTTTTACTAAAAGTTATTTTTAGATTTTTTCCTTGTATTTTTGGGTACAAATCAAGTAACACTTCATCTGTAATTGAAGTAATGTCTCCGTTTTCATATAATAAAGGATTTTTTCCTGACTCTAACCTATCGGCATAAAGCATATCTTCAATAAGTGAAATCATCCGTTCATTACTATCAAAAGTTTTTTGCAGAAAACTTTTTTGATCTGGAGTTATTTTTCCCATCTCTTCTTTTAGCACCATAGACAAAGTCCATTTAATTCCTGAAAGTGGTGTACGAAGTTGGTGTGCCACAATAGAGACAAATTCTGATTTTCTTTTATCGAGTTCTCTTAGGAGTTCATTTACGCGAGATAGTTCTATGTCTCTTCTAACTAGCAAACGACTACTTCTTTCTTGTTCGGTTAATAAATCATTAAATTTTTGCTTTTGATCATACTCAGGAGAAATAAAGTGGTAATACAGAAAAATCTGGTAAATCACCAACACTAAAAAACAAGATACCAGAAACCACTCCAAACTATACCTCTCTGATAGAAATACAAAAACAAAAATTAGAATAATCCACAGAAGAAACGGTGGCGCCAAAAATAAAATGTTTAATTTATTTTTTTCTGTTAGTTTCATACCTATTCTCCAATGACACAGATTACCACTGTTTCATTGTGGAATGCAGGATTACATCGTTCTATATTTTTTACCTCTCCTCCAAGTGGCGCCTGCTCTCCATAAGTATAGAATCCAATGAGTGGAACATCTTTTCCGATAGCTTCCTGAATGGCACTAATTTCTTCGCCAGAACGATCTCCGAATAGTTTATTTCGAGCAATACAGTTAAATATAATAACCGCTTTAGGTTTTCCGCCATCAAGCCCTTCTACGGCTTTTACAGCTGCTTCTTTAGCAACTCGAACAGCATCTTCCTTACTTCCAATCATTAACTGAATGTCTGCTCCTTCTGGAATTTCAGCTGCACAAGTAATAGAACCCTCTGTATTGACCGATAATGCGTCTCTGATAAGCATTTCTTCACTACCAGACACTTTCATACCAAGAGGATAAGTAATAGCAAGTTGAGCGAGTGTACCTGTTCTAAGCTCTTTAGCTTCTTCTCCAAAGTAGTCATCATAAATTGAAATAGCTGGTTTACCATCAAGCTCATGAAGTACCGATCCTTCAGAACGAGTAACTTTTCGAGGAATACCTATAGGAAGCCAACCGTGTTTTACACCAATACCTAATTTAAAATTTCCAGACATACCAAGACCAACAACAGCACCCGAGAGTACTCTGTCATTTGCAAATTGATATGTTTTTTCAAATTTAAAATCGTCGCCAGCAGCTCCACCAACCACGAGCATGTGTTCTCCAAGAACATCTAAGATACCTCTAACAGTTTCTGCCCCGTTTCCAGCCAGAACATCAGGAATCATTATAAAGGCTTTTAGTGCTTCTTTTGCCTTATCAAGAACTTGCTGTGCAACCGCCCTACCCGCTAAACGAGGACTGCTTTTTATGTCTTCACCTACACCTAAAGTAAAGACGATCTCCGGAGCATTAATTGCCATAACTGCGATAGAGTTTCTTTTTGCAGGACCATCAGTTGTAATCTCACCAGCAGTGGTGCACCCCATAATCATCACCTCTCCGGCGATTGACCTTACTCCCTCAAGGGTTTTTTCTGGACTATATTTTGATGAAGAAAATACTATGTATAAATGAGCCGTTCCCCCAGCATTTTTTAAAGCATCCTTTGTTGCATTTACAGCTTCTGAAAATGCGTCTTCACCAACTCCCAAACCAATTCCTGCTTGTATAGACATATATATTTATGTTATCACCTTGTTAATACTAATAATTTTTCATTTAGAACAACCTCAAAAAAGTGTCCTAGCAAAATTGTAACTATTCACCATAATATGATTCTAATTAATCATACACTAAGAATTATATCCTACTTTTTCTTTTTTACTTTCTTCTGTGGAGAAGTTGAAAGTTCTGGATATTTTTCTATTAACAATAAAATTTCATCCCGAATAATAGCAGCTGTTTCAAAGTCCAATATCTTTACAGCATCTTCCATGAGAGCCTCTTTTGCTTTCAAAAAAGCTTTAGGATCTTTATCTATCAAATCTTTTTCTATAATTAAATTACCGTGCACTACTTTTTCATGCTCAGATTGAAGCATGTCACTAATATCTTTAATTTGTTTCTTTATTGTTTGCGGAGTAATACCGTGCTTTGTGTTATAAGCTTCTTGCACCCCTCTACGCCTTTTTGTTTCTCTAATTGCATAATCAAGTGCCGGAGTCATAACATCTGCATACAAAATAACTTTTCCTTCAATATTTCGAGCGGCGCGACCAATAATTTGAATCAGTGAAGTTTCCGAACGAAGAAATCCTGATTTGTCAGCATCAAAGATACCAATAAAAGAAACCTCGGGAAGATCTAGTCCTTCTCGAAGTAAGTTCACACCAATAAGCACATCAAAAAGACCTTTTCTAAAATCAGTCAAAATAATAATCCTTTCAAGAGTCTCAATATCACTATGAAGATACTTTGCCTTGATACCTTTTTCAGTCAAAAATTCAGAGAGGTCTTCTGCCATTTTTTTGG
>JANMMK010000006.1:0-30286 GCA_031373235.1 bacterium
ATCGCTAATTTCAAAAAAGAAACTATTATCCCTATCTCTGAAATTAACAACTACCCACCAGATCGAATTGTTATTCTTTCAACTGGAGGACAAGGGGAAGAGTTCTCTGCACTCTCTCGTATCGCGACAAAAAATCACAAATATCTTCGAATCGACAAACGAGACACCGTAGTACTCTCAGCTTCTGTGATCCCAGGAAACGAACGATCTGTACAAAAATTGAAAGATAATATTGCACGACAAGGAGCCCATATCATGCACTATCGTACTTCTGAAGTATATCTACACTCAACTGGACACGGAAACAGAGGTGAGATCGAATGGCTACACAAGAAGTTGAAACCGAAATTCTTTATTCCTATCCACGGAAACCACTACATGCTAAGGCTTCACGCAGAACTTGCAGAAGATATGGGTATGCCAAAAGAAAATGTTGTTATTCCAGACAACGGTTCAATTATTGATATTACTGAAGGCGGAGAAAAAATTGTTCTTCGAAAAGAAAAGGCGCCTTCTAATCCTGTCATGGTTGACGGGTTTGCGATCGGCGATATGCAAGAAGTAGTAATCCGAGACAGACAATTACTTGCTGAAGATGGTATGTTCGTGATTATCGCAAGTGTTAATTCTCAAACAGGAAAACTCAAAAAATCTCCTGATATTATTTCAAGGGGATTTGTATACCTCAGAGAAAACCAAGAACTCTTAAGACTCGCTCGAAACATCATCAAAAAAACAATCGAAGATAATACACATGGCGTTAGACCAATAAACTTCGAATACATAAAGACCGTCCTCACAGACAACGTCTCTCGGTTCTTATTCCAAAAAACTGCAAAAAGACCTATTGTTATACCAGTGTTACTTGGTGTATAAACATACACTCATCACAACATGGAAATAACTAATCGCCATAGAATATCACCAAATAAAGCTGTCAAGAATTTGTTCTTGGCATCTTTATTTTTCTTTTTTCATGTCGCATCAATTCAATATATCAACTCTACTTTTCTGAGTCAGTTTCTAAGTAGTACAACAATCAACCTACTCTACATATGTGGTGGTATTACAACTATTTTTAGCTTTTTATATATTCCAAAAATTAACAAAAAATATGGCACCCGAAATATTATTAAGATTTTAGGAATACTAGAAACAACCTCTTTGTTAACCTTGTTTTTAAGTATTAACGCAGAAACAATACTAGTAGCATTTTTAATCCATATTGTTGTTGCTCCACTTTTTTTTATTCACTTAGATACTAGTATTGAAGATGCGACGGAAACAAAAAATATTGGAAAAATAAGAGGGGAACTAATTTCACTCATTCATATAGCTTACGTACTCTCACCTCTTTTAGCGGGATACATCGCCACAAACTCATCTATTCGTTTTGTATATCTTTTTTCGTGTATTATATTTTTGATGTTTTTTATTCACCTGCTTATACACATGAAAAACAAAACCAGTGGTGTATATAAAGAAATAAACCTGACTTCTGTATGGAAAGAGTTTGTTGTACAAAAAGGAGCCCGGAGAGCACTTTTCGCAACCTGTTCGCTTCACATATTTTATGCACTCTCTACTATCTATGTTCCACTTTACTTCATCTCAGAAATTGGACTTTCTTGGGAAAGAATTGGAATTTTACTTAGTATTGCACTTACCCCATTCATATTCCTTGGGATGCCCATTGGTTTTCTTACAAATAAAAAAGGTGAAAAAATATTCCTCTTAGCTGGTTTTATGCTTATTACTGTATCGATGCTTATAGTGCCCTTCATCGACAAATCTCACTTCCTTTATTTTGTACTATTATTTTTTATCTCCAGAATAGGTGCAGTATGTGTCGAGGTTTCATGTGATAGTTACTTTTTTAAAATTGCCAAAGGAAAAGACGAATTAATTTCAATCTATAGACTAGGAGTTCCACTAGCAGTTATTATTGCTCCACTACTTGGTATATTAATAATCCCTTTTGGACTTACATACACTTTTTTTGTGATAGCAGGAGTCACTTCTATCGCATTTCTCTTTACACTAAACCTACCTAAGCATACATCCAAAATCACTTAGTAAGACCAGTGAGGCATGCATTGAAACTACTAGCACTTTGATTATAAGACTTTGTTTTAGTTTCTAATTCAGAGACAAGCAGATTGTATGACTTTATAGCTGCATTATACCCATCAACTGTCTGTGGACTTCTAGTACTATCTCTGAGAATCGCTTTCCTCGTTTCTTCGAGAGCACTTCTGAGTTCACTAAGCTCTCTTGTTCTTACTTCTATATATTTTTTTTCGGTATCAAGTGGTTTTTTACATAGTGCCCCTGGCGTACCGAACTCTTGCACAGCAATAATCTGTATCTTTCCTTCGTACTCACCTTTAATTACTGCAACCCCAATTTCTGTCCACTTTTTATTTAAGATATTGGCTTTGTGTCCCGGACTATCCATCCATGCTTTTACCAAATCAGCTTCGTCTTTAAAGATACCTAACGCCAAGTTTTCACCAACAGAAACAAAGTCATATCCTGCTTTTTTTGCAACTTCTCCAGGTCCATCACCATTCGGCGACTCATGTGCAAAATATTGTTTCCGAAGCATGTCATAGGCTTTACTTGAAGCACCTGCTTCTAACTTAGTATTCTTACTAATCACCGATAGACCAACACTAGTCCTTTCGATATTAGTAAGTTCAATAACTTTATCCGCAGATAGTATACGAACAGTACCACTAGAAACTTTCCCGATAAGTGGCTCAGGATTAAGAGATAGATCTTCCGATAACACCTCTAATTTTTCTTTAAATGAAGGAGCAGAAGAAAGACTCCACCGAAGATGTATGCTAGTCGCCAGATCCTTTATATTTTCTTTATTGAAGATAATAATTGCACATACAACAACAAGAAAGGTTACTGTTTTTGCTAACTTCCACATAAAATCTATTTCTTACTAACCGTCTTTTTTACAGGCTTTCCTTTATTAATTTGCTTCCAATATGAGAGCAATTCTTTTGAGAGCGCCTCAATTTCTGGACCATGTTCCTTTTTTACTTTCTTATACTTCGCAATAACACCAGAAACAACAGCACCATAAGCATCTTCTGACATATCTTTTGCTTTTTCAATCTTTTCAAGCACCTCTCCTTTCGCTTTCATTACCCAACCAGAAATCTGTTTTCTTTTTTTATCACCAGCTTTTGTCCCATAAAGAAAATACGCTCCGAGTGCACCCGCAACTCCTAACACTGTAACCACAGAAACCACCTTTTTTGAACCTGCATCTTTTTTTTGTACCATAAAATAATTTTATTAACTTACTAATTAATTCTTGTCCGCTTTTGTTTTTCGTTTCTTTTTACTAAACATCATTACACTAGATATAATCCCTAGTATGCTCCCTAACTTACCTTTATACAACTCTCTTACTTCCTTTGCATCTTTAAGAAAATCTTCTCCTTCTTCTTTAAACCTACTAGTAATAAGACGAATTTGTTTTAAAATTTTAAAACCATAGTAAAACAAAAAAACAAAAATTCCAGTTACCACGATAACTGCAAGGCTGGTTATAAAAAAGAAAATATCTGACTTTACTAAAGATTCCATGTAATTAAGATTACTTTATAATTGACTCATACACAACTTAAATGCCTCTGTCTTGGTAAAACCACAAAGGCCACTAGACTGCCTCTCGCAAACAGCCTTATTATAACAGACAGACTCTGGACTCCACTCGCACGAGGCACCTTCTTCCGGAGAGCACACCTGACTACCACAGTCATTTATACTACAAGTGTCAGTTACTACTTGTTTTTTAAAAAAAACAGGATACTTGTATACTACAATTCGTTTTCCTTCACCGGACGGATCTTCTTGTGTAAATATAAGCACTCCGCTCTTTTCTACACTACTATCGAAAGGAATAACACCTTCAAAACTAACGATCTCATTTGTCATCCAGTCATCTCTCGTAGTGACAGGGCCACTACCGAGCAGGACACCAGCATCATCTCTAATCTCAACATACATACTCGCCTCAAAAAACCACTCCCTTCTTGCTTGACCCTTTATATTCAAAGGGCTAATCACCTCATGAACCACACGAGGACTTATTACTTTTATGAAAGGAGTAGTTGTAGTATGTTGCCGCTCAAGAGAGGAAACTGTTGCAACATTAAAAGCCTCAGCAACAAATGAGTTGGTGAAAGCATTTAGCGAAAAAGAAACAGTGAGACCTAATACTACCGCAATCGAAAGGTATACATTTGAAGCACTACAATTCATAAATAAAATTATAACATAAAAGCCCCTCGAGAGAATTACTCTCGAGGGGCTTTACCCCATTACATCGCTACACCGTTTGACTAGGTGTCGCAATAGAAGGAATATCCTTTTTCTTTGCAATAGAACCAAGGAGTACCAACACAACACCAAGTACAAGGTGAAGTATGTGATCCGCCTTATTCATTGCAATAAATCCAATAACTTCTCCTCCTTCTGGCTTATGAACAAAACCAATAACAGTTACCAACAGATAAACAATTCCGACAGTCACAAGAACCTTACCTGCACTCTCTGGTTTCTTAAGTCCAATAACTAAAAGTACAATTCCTGAAACAAGGTGCACCACATCATGCATTCTATCTGTCAAAAATATTGCACCAGCACTTACTCCGACAATCGGATTTGGAATAAATGCTAATAGCCCAACAAGAATAAATACCAACCCAAACAATACCGCCAACTTCTTTGCCATATATTTTTAAATAAAATTAGTTAGAAAAACGACTTTTAATGGAATTATTATAACACAAAAACTTTTACCCTTGTCTAAGGTCTATCCCCAATCTCATCTTTAGTTCTTTAAGAATTATTACAACTACCTCTTCTAAATTATTCTCCTTTGTGTCGATAATAAGATCAAAATTTTTCTTATCTGTGACATCTTTAATACCATAATATTTGTCATACCGTTCATTAATAGCATTCTCTCTCTTTATAGTTTCATCCCGAACTTGTTGTAAAGATTTTTGTTCCCTATCTGCCACACGAGAAATTCTTTCCTCAAATTCGCAATCAAAGTAAATCTTAAAAGAATCTGGAATGAAGTACCACGCAAGTCTAGATTCGAACAAAAAGTTATCATGGGTTTTACCATATTCTTCAACCTTCTTATCAAGAGCAATATCATATTGACTATCTGTTTTCGAGACTTCTTCCAGTTCACCCAAACTAAGGCCTTTCTCTTCCGCAAGTGCTCTAAACATATTCCCAGAAGATTGAAATGCAAACCCAAGCTTTTCTGCAACCATTTTCCCTGCACTTGTCTTCCCTGTACCTGCCAATCCAAATAATGTAATTTTTGCCATATATTATATTTACCCAATAAATCCCCCTGACTGATGTTTCCAGAGCTCGGCATACCTTCCTTTTTTCTTTAGTAAATCACTATGCGCCCCCTCTTCAAAAATCTCTCCACCTTCAAGCACAACAATCCTATCCATTTTTTGAATAGTTGAAAGTCGGTGCGCAATCACTATCGTAGTTTTACCTTTCATAAGCTCCTCTAAACCTTCCTGAATATACTTCTCACTCTCTGAATCAAGAGAACTCGTCGCTTCGTCAAGAATTAATATCGGTGCATTTTTAAGAATTGCTCTCGCGATAGCCACTCGCTGTCTTTCTCCCCCAGAAAGTTTTATACCTCGCTCTCCAACAAGAGTATCGTAACCTTTATCGAGACCTGAAATAAATTCATATGCGTGGGCTTTTTTACTTGCTTCTTCTATCTCCTCTAAAGTTGCATCTGCTTTCCCATAAGCGATATTTTCCCGAAGTGACCGATGAAACAACACTGTGTCTTGTGGTACATACGCAATAACAGAACGAAGATCATCTTGAGTAATAGCATCGATACGCTGATCATCAATCGTGATAGCCCCTTTCGTGACATCAGCAAAACGAAGTAAAAGTTTTGTAACAGTAGTCTTTCCTGCCCCACTTGAACCAACAAGACCTATTTTTTCTCCCGACTTTATTTCTAAGTTAAGATTTTTGATAACCATTCTTTCTTCGGCATATCCAAAAGACACATCCTTAAAGTAAATTTCTCCCTTCTTAATATTAAGCACCTCTGGATGCTCTGGATCAGTAATATCAATTTTTGTATTTAGGATTTCAACAAACTCACTCGCATCCATATAACTTTCTGCAAATTGCCTCATCACAGAACCTATATTTCCAAGTTTATTAAATAAAATACCACTGTAAGAAATAACAAGTACAATAACCCCCGAAGTAATCTCTCCATAACTCCACAAAAGAATAGAGACAAACATAAGGGAAAGTTTTGCCGCATTCACAATAAAACCTTGTAAGGTATATGCCCTAGCCGCCATAGCCCACGCTTTATTTCTACTGTCAGATTCTTTAACTAAAAACTTATCTAAATATTCCATCTCTCTTTTTTTTGAAGAAAAATATTTAAGATTAAGTACATTACCAATAATATCCGAAAGAACGCCTACTGTTACAGACTGAGCATTACCCTTTAATCTTTCATAAGGAATCCTCATTCGTGTTGATCGGTACATGGTATAAAAGAAAATAACAAACCAAAATGCAGAGAGACTTCCCAAAACTACAGAATACTTAAACAATACAAAAAGTACTCCACAGACTACTACGATGGCATACAGAAATTCTCTGAAGATAATATTAACCATCCTATCAAATGCACCAAAAAACTTTTTTTCTTTATTCACCAAGGACCCAGCAAAGTGATTAACAAAAAAACTATAAGAGTGATCTAACGGAATCCGCGCAGCATAAGTTGAAACTTTTTTGAGTGCTTTTACCATTAACCAAATATCGACATGTTCGTAAGCTCTATCGAAAATAAAATATATCAAAGTAACTAAAGCCAAACCTCTAAAAAAAGGAACGACTACTTCCAAAGTACCTCCAGTAAAAATAGCATCGATGATATCTTTGTAAAAAAGAGGAATGGTAACATTGAGTAAATAAGCTGCAACAGCAAACAAAAAAGAACTGGCAATAAAAAGTAAAAGCATCTTGTTTCCAATAGCCTCTTTATAATGCCCCCAGACTGATTTTTGTTTTTGTTTTTTTGTCATTTTTTATTAAACCATTCTACTCTTTTCCAACCGAACTCTCGAGTAACACCGCCCGAAGTGGCGCGCCATCTATGTCGAGTGACAAAGGCAATGCGGACAAAATATATTCTCCTTCCGAAACTTCACCAAGTCGAAGCCCTTCAATAATAGGAATGTTTTTTGCCAGAAACGCTGTATGTGGACGATTATCCGTACTTCCTCTTTGCTTGATTGATAAGTAATCAATACCGACAATCTTTATATTGAGGCCTGCAAGATATTCACTTGCATCTCCAGAAAGAAACACATAATCATTTCTAAACTCTTCAAAAGGGAGAAGTGAATTTTTAGTCTTAAACAAAATCCTGTCTCCATCTTTAATATCTTTTGATTTTACAAAATCTAAGGAAACTGAAACCACTTCTTCTGTCGCATCAAATACTTTACAAGGACCAACGAAAGCAAGTAGGTCAAACGAATCAAGGTTGTCTGCTCCTTTTATCGCATGACTTGGTGCATCCACATGAGTACCAGTATGACTTCCTAGTGTCAGTAAAGAAACAGAAGAACTATCGCCACACTCGATATCAGAAACAGACAAAATCTTGACCTCAGGATTTCCCGGATACACAGGCATTCCTTCTTTTATCGGAAGGGATATATCAATAACCTTAGAAAACATTGAAAGATTATATCATAACTTCATACTCAAATTTCCTACTATTTTTATAACATTTAGAAACTACAAAATACTTTTCAGCTACGAACCTTTCCTTTTCAGAAAGATGTGAAAATTTCTTTTTCCTGAAATTAACTGGCAATAAATTAAATTCTAAATATCCTAATTCAGAAGCCAACTGAGATTCTAACTCGACTACTCACCAATAACACCTAAACTTTTAGCCCTTTCCTTAGTGGTGTGAAGTTTTAATCCATCTTTCAATGCCCGCTGAGACGTCAAAAAAGATACATAAAAAGATTCTCTTTCCATCATAGCTCTTGGACTATGAGTATTTCTACTATAGTATTTTAAATACCATGTATCATAATATTTTGCAGCAACTTCTGGGATCGACTCTCTTGTAACAAAACCTTCGATCGGTTTTTTATTTGACTCACACGCTACTTTATACTCTCCATAATAAGCTTCGGGTGAACCATATTGCTTAGTCCTTATATAGTGACAAGCTTCATTTGATACGGTTGCCAATCCTAATAAGTGACCTTCTTTTTTACTCTGTAATGCCAATAATAACGTGCCTGATGGAAGAAATATTTCACCATCTGCAGTATGACCTCCAGTTGCCTGCCCAGGATCTGCTTCCAAACCTACATGATCAAGTGAAACAGAAACATTATTTCCTGTTAACTTTTCAAACTGAGCCTCATCCACACCCATAACTCTTGCGGATTCAAGTATGATGGGAATTAATCGTGGGTCATTCTTCTGAAAAAAATGTAACTCTACTAATTCCTTTCTCCTTTCCTTCATTGAAATTAGATTCTCAATAATTTTTTTGTATGTCTCATCTACTTCTTGCTGTGTCATATCATCTATGACAATATTTAGCTTTTTATCTTGTGCATACGAGAGTAATTGATCTATCTCTTTTACATCTTCGCTATATCTTTCCATTGTATATTCTTGTGATGGTACAAACTTCTCTTGTTCTAGCCACTCTACTGTATAGAAAACATCTTCCGGCTTACCTTGTTTTAAAATATCTTCGTGTGATTTTTTGGGGTCAAAATCTCTAATATAATTTTCTTGTTCTTCATGAATAACAGATTTTATTCTGTCTCTCTCCTTTTCTTTATATACAAGAGTCAAAAAAGCAACAGCGATGGTAGACACAGCGGTAACGCCTACCAAGGATCCTATCGCATAAGATCTTCTAATTTTTCTGTATCTTTCTTCTATCTCAGCAAGCTCTGCGTCTCTTTTTACGTGCATCTCATTTTCAACATCAAGATGACCAGGATCATCTTCTGGCTTTTCTTGCTCTTGAGGAGGGCCTTCTAGATTTTTCATATAAATATTATTTTAACATATCTTTGTTTCGGATACTTGCCTATTTACGAAAATCAATTAAAGTGTCTTCATGGCTACTATTATTTTTGATTTCGACCACACACTTTTTGATACAAAAAGTCTTAGGGCTTTTATAGCTTCCCTCCTAAACACGCACGGGGTTTCTTCTACACTAGATACAGACAGCGAAAAAAAACACCGCCTAAAAACCAAAAATAATTATGGATTCCTTGAGCACCTCGACGAACTAAAACCACAAGGACATAACCTCCCAAACAAAGTAATTGAGTCATTTTTTACCTCAAATCTAGAAAAACACCTCAAAGGAGATGTTCATACCACCCTCAAAAAACTACAATCAAAAAAACATACACTTATACTACTCACGAAAGGATTGGACTACTTTCAAAAGTTTAAAATTAGACAATCAGGTATCGAAGGCTACTTCGGAAGAAACATCTACATCTGTGAAGACCATAAAGAGCATACCCTCTCGCACCTCCTTACCGCTGATAAGACATACTTTATTAACGACAATACAGATGAAATAGTTTCTGCGCACAAACTATTTCCAAAATTACATTACATAGTTATCAATGGTCCAAAAACCGACCTCTCGAAAGTAAAACATATTAAAGGTATAAAAATAATTGATGACGTCTCTTCTCTGCCGAAAATTATAAAATAAAAATCTTGCCAGGCAACTAAGCTGGCAAGGTTGCAAGGGAATTCACAAGTGCATGACGGACAAACACAGAAGCCTTCTCTAAAAGTGGAGCACAAGAGTCCTTACTCTTAAACAGTCCTTTCTCTCCTTCTGCATAAAGCGAGGTAAGAAAGGCCACAAAGTTATCTCCTGCACCAACAGAGCAGACTTCCGGCGCAGGATCGACATTGAAAGCCCCAAGACTTCCTTTAAGAGAGAACTCACCGTTCTGTTCGCCTCGAGTCATTACGACCAAGCGCACCCCTTCACTATGAAGAGTACGATACCCAAATCCTCTCTGATGCAAAGATTGATACTCCGCTTCATTGAGAACTAAAATATCGGTGTTGGAAAGAAGTCTTCGTAAGATACTTTCCTCTCCATCAATAGTGCTCCGGTGCATGGTCATAACAACGCGCCTTTTAGGTACACCAGCGATGACCCTCTGAACAAATGGAAGCTCTTCACTTCGTACACTTGTCAGAAGAGCACAACAGGCACCCTTCGTCGCTTCGTCAATCTGGCCAAACACTTCTTTCAAATGACCAGGAAGAACCTTTCCTTTGAAACCAAAGATCTGATGATCTTCAGTTCCAACACCTTCTCTTACGAGTACAGTTGCCTGGTTGCATTTATCCAAAACTGCCAGCGGAAAGACTGAAACGAACTTAGGCAATTTGGAATGAAGTGTTCCAAAGATCTGTCGCTCTGGACAATCCGCCCGACCAACGAGCAACGCGAGATTGACGTGGCATCCAATCCGACCAAGTGCATGGGTAGCGTTGATGCTTGACCCTTCGAGTCTGTGAATTATTTTGGAGACAGGGACTTTAGATCCACTACCTCCCCCTTGTGAAATGTGCAAATGTGCAGCAGTATTCCCACTACACCCTACGAAAATATGTTTTTCCATAAGCTTTTAATGAATAAAACAAAATCCACAGGTCTTTTGCAACATAAACAAGATTACACAATATAAAATATACTATGTCTATTAGTAACTTTAAAAGTAGGGGCGTCTCAGATCAAAAACAATCAATGTATCAGTATCCTTATCGTAAGCCATGTTATGTGAAGTAACATCATCGTAATTCCAACCTTTTTCAACATTAACTTGAGACAGATACAACACCCTATTTTTCAAAACAGTAGCCAACTCACCCTCTGGCTCTCTCTCCAAAAGTTTGTTCACCGGATTTCTCAAATTATCATCATATCGAGCAACTAGATATGATGTTTCTCTGTCCTTATAAGCTAAAACGTATTCTGGAACAGTAACCTTAAAGTCAGTTACTTCCCCTAATTTATTCTTGGCCTCTTGCATAATTAAAAGTTCTTCGGGACCTAGTTCATGAAAACCAGGAATCTTTGTATTAACCTTAATAAAAAAGTCACCTTGTCCGTCAGTTGTGAGAAGACGAAAATATTTTCGATGTTGTGTATTAGTATTATCTCCTAAACATTCTAAAGAAAAACCATCTCCCTCGATTTTTTTTCCAACTTCGTTAGAGTCAATAGAAGTAGAGTCAATCACCTTCTTCACGGCAAACATCAACCCCTGATGAGACTCTTGTGCAATAAACTCTTTAAATGAATCAGAAAAAGCAAATTCCTTACTCTTAAAAGACCTTTCTTCTTCTAGTTCATTCTGCCTTGCGTATGAAAAATCACCCACTTTTAATTTTTCCATAAATACTGTTTGCTTTATTTCAAACAAGCCACCTCGACAAGATTTTCAAATAGAGACGCAACAGTCATTGGACCTACACCTCCTGGCACCGGTGATACTGCTTTTACCACTTTACTCGCTTCCTTAAAATCAACATCTCCAACTAGCTTCCTCGAAACATCTTCTTCTAAGATTTTAGGACCAACAACCGCATTGGTACCGACGTCAATAATCACCTGACCTTTTTTAAAGAAACCTTTTTTAATAATTTTTGGAGACCCAACTGCAACTACTATAATCTCCGAGTCTAAACAAAGCTGTTTTAAATTTTTACTTTTACTATGAGCAATAGTCACAGTGGCATTTTCTTTCAAAAGAAGCATTGCAACCGGCTTTCCAACAAGCATTGACCTTCCGACAACAAGTGCCCTTTTTCCTTCGAGGGGGATATTGTATTCCTTGAGCATAGTAATCACACCTTTTGCAGTAGCGGGAACCAACACAAGATTCTCATTAAAACCAAAAGTACTTTCGTACAAGGACGCACTGTTTACTGAATGTAATCCATCAACATCTTTTCCAGGATCAATAGACTCAATTATTTTTTTCTTATCTAAATGCTTAGGGATTGGAAGTTGCACGATAATACCCTGTACCTTTTTATTTTTATTTAACTTTTTTATTTCCGAGGTCAACACCTCAGTTGTAACCTCTTCACCAAAAACAATGTGTTTTACTGTAGCACCGATACTATCTCCAAATTTCTTTTTGTGCCCAACATACACATTCGACTCTGGACGATTACCAATTTGAATAATCGCCAAAGTCGGCTTGTCTTTTCCTTTAGCAACTTCAGTTTTTAACCTCTCTCGTATTGTATTAGCGAGCGTTTTGCCATCAAGTATTTTCATGGAGGCATTTTAACACATAAAAAATAAAAGAAGAATCTAACTGTTTTAAGCTCTTTTAATGATAGTCACTACCCCCTTCTCGGCATCTACCTCGACTAAGTCCCCGTCTTTCAAAACTTTTGTGGCAATCTTTGTGCCGATGATGCAGGGTTTCTTGAGTTCGCGAGCCATTATTGCGGCATGAGAAAGCATACCTCCTTCGTTTGTTACAAACCCACCAGATTTTTTCATAAATGGTAAATAATCTGGTCTGGTCGTGCTAGCAACTAGAATGTCTCCTTCATTCACTTTATCAAAATCTTTTGTACTAGAAATAATCTTTGCGTGTCCTCTCACAATACCAGAATAAGCGATTGAACCTTTTATAGAGACAACGCTTTTCACTTCT
Source organism: bacterium (assembly GCA_031373235.1). Lineage (GTDB taxonomy): Bacteria > Patescibacteriota > Minisyncoccia > Phycocordibacterales > CAIRYW01 > JANMMK01. Next base: position 12,825 of record JANMMK010000006.1, read on the forward strand.
ATACGATTATCAATTTCTTTTAATACGATAGGGTCTGTAACAAGAAACATCTCATTACATAAAAACACTAGTGCGCTATTTTTTATTCGTTTATCTATTTCATTTCCATCTATATTTATTTTATTTTCTAACGCTAAGATAGTATCTTCTTCTGTTAGAAAATAAACTTGCTTTGATGTTAGGGATAATCTTTTAGCAATCTCATCAAGCATTATTTTCATTTTGTATGAGCTTTGTTCCCTATAATAATTCTTCCAATCTTTGAAGTTAGCGTATAAAGAATATAAGTCCGTAAACGCACTCAGAGTTTTGTCTTTTACCCACAGTTTTTTAATCTTATCTAGATTATTGATTTGGTTTTTGTACTTTTCATCTATTTCTTTAATTTTTTTTCGTGCAGTAATTTTGTCCAAATTCTTTATCTTATTTTCATGAACAGCTAGATCTGGAAGATCAAAGTTCACATCATATACTCCCCAACTAGCATATTTCTTTGATAATTTTTCCAAGGTCTTTTTATACTGATATTTTGGCAGTAAAACAAGTTTGTAAAGATCTTTATGGTAAGCATCTAGAGGAAGAATTTTAGTTGGATTTGCAATTAATGAAAGTACATTTTCTACCTTGCTCTTATCTTGAATTTTAATTTCCAACTGACTTCTTACTTCACCAGTTAAAATTTCCTCAACATACAGATATAAGAGCCAAGTAGGTAATGATATCTTCTCATTTTGTCGGCTAAAATTTTTGAATGCTGCAACTAGATTAGTATTGGAGAATTTTGAATAGTCCCTTGGTTTCTTATTTATATCTCTAATAAATTCTTTGTAGTAAGTCTGGATTGTCGATTTTATCTTTTTTACAAGATTAACTCCGTCTTTCCTAGCGAACGTTGATCTGACGTCTTCAAAAGCTTTAGTATGATCATTCAATTCATAATACACAGAGACATTTTCATCCTTTATCCTGTATATTTCGGAATCTATTTTGACATTGAAAAATTTAGAAAGTTGGTTGCAGTAGCCATAATGAAAGAGCCTTATCCTCTGGTACGACATTTTTCGATCATAGGTAAAATGCCAAGTTTTTGAAGAAATTTTTTCGATAAAATTATTAGATTCTTTCATTTTATTTTTTTTCCCAAGCCAATTTTCTTTCGGCTGATTGCCTTTCTAATTTCTTAATAACCTCTTCAAGAGAAGTTTCTTCGGTTGTTTCGTGATCTCTATACTTAACAACTATTCTTCCTTTTTTTACCTCAAACTTTGCTGATTCTACGAAGTCTCTTGATTTACCGTTCCATAGTTCTCTCAAGTTTTGTGCAGAAATTTCTTTACCCATAAGAGCTAAAACGGAAAAATCTGCAGGATTATGTCCCACCTGAATATTTTTAAATGAATGACCTGGAAAATATTTTTCAACTATCTCAGCCATTCTTTTACTCAATCTTAAATAGTTTAACGCCTCTTCTTCAGGTGTTCTTACAAAATCCTTAGGTTGCAACTGAGTAATATCTAGAGTGTTAAATTTTTCCTGCATTTCAGCGCCGACACTTCCCATTTCTTCAGATTTTGTTGCCCACAGTCTTAAAACATTATATTCATTACCTCCTAATTTTTTACCATATTCTTTCCAGGCTGGAAGATAATCAGTTTCCGCATCAAATCCTATGGAAGAAGTTGGCTGAAGCTCCGTGATAATAAATTTTCTATCAAAATTATCTTTAGTTTCTTGCATTCTTCTGGCAACATCTTGGACTGAAATAAATTCCACATCCGATTGACCACTAAATAATTCCTTAAGTTTCAATTCGATCTCTCTACCAGTTTGTTTAGCCCTTCCAACCTTTGATGGTAATATGAAAAATACAGATCCCCCTTCTGCTGATTTTATTTCTTCATATAGCTCAACAGCTTTTTCTTTTGATTGTTCTACACCTTTTTCTGACAAACTACCGTCAGCATTTTTATCCCCATGTCTAATCGTTTCAAATTCATTATACATACTATTATATTAGCAAATTATTTAGATTTCTTTAAAATCTTCACCACCCCAGTATTCGCATCCACCTCAACCAAATCTCCATCTTTCAAAACTTTTGTTGCAATACTTGTACCAACGACGCAAGGCACTTTCCACTCACGCGCAACGATGGCGGCATGACAAGTAATTCCACCAAAATCTGTGACAAATGCTGCAGCTTTTTTCATAGCAGGGAGTAGATTAGGCTGTGTAGCATAGGCGATTAAGATATCACCCTTATTCATCTTGTACATCATATCTGGAGTATTAACATATTTCACAATTCCTCTTACGACTCCTTTATAAGCAACCTGTCCTTTTATTTCTTTAATATTTTTGTCTGGTTTTTTTACTTTAAGTGAATCAACGAATTTCAATGCTTCTTTTCCATGGAGAACAATATCTACCTTTCCAGATCTCTGATGCATAATTACCTCTTCTGTTCTAGACTTGATAATTTTCTTATCAATTTTTTGACTCAGAATTGCTTTTTTCATTTCAAAATAAAATATAAACCTAGCTTCATGCAGAGAAATACCAAGTCTTTTCGATATTTCGGTATACATTGGTTCTGTAGCCCACGAACCTTTATACATGCAATCCTTACGAAGTGATTTCATAAACATTATATCTGAGGCAATCTTAAATAATTTTTTATATTTACTATCAACTTCAAGTTTTTTAAAAAGTACAATTTGTTCCCCAAAAACAATCTTACTCCGATTTTGTATTTTTTTTAATTCTTGACTGATATCAAGATTTTGTCTAAAAACGCTTCCAAGACTATTAATATAAGATTCAGTAGTGTTTGCCGGACCTTCCCAATTGTATATCGTCCAACACCAGCTCTTTTCATGATTTACAATTTTTTTCCATATTTTAGGATAGTCACTTTGAATTATTCTTACTGCATACTTTGAATTATTTTTCTCGATAATTTTTTGAACATTTGGATACTTCAAAATTTCAAGTGCAAGCTTGTAAAAACTTTTTGCCTCTAATTGTAGAGACATGTCTTTTAGGGGTTCAGTGAGGATACTAAAAAGTTCATCCGCAGTACCTTGAACTTTTGTATCGAGCCGCTTATTTAAAATATATATTTTGAGATGTTTTGAAAGTCTTTGATTCTTCATTTCGAGTACATTTGCAGGGTGTCCCGATCCATGGGCAGGAACATATATTTTCATAAAATTCTCGTAATGATTAGCCAACTCTTTATCAGGTAGTTTTTTATAATTCGTATTACGAACTAAATCGAGATATTTAAAACATGGAATACAATACTTTTCTGAAATTGTATTTATCTTTCTTGCCCACGTGATATCCTTAAGCATCCTATTAAATAAACTTTTATCTAACTTGCTCCACTGACTCTCATCTAAATACCAAATATTCGTATTGTTTCTATATTCAAGAATACAATCGTTAAAATTCTTACCACAAAAATCTTTCATTTGTTTTGTAAAAAAACGTGCTGGCTCAGATGTCAAAAACGGTGGACATTCAGGTATTTCCCAAAATATTTCCCAATTTTTTGATTTTATTTTTTTAATTATTGAGTTATTTTTCATTTCTCTTTAAAATCTTCACTACTCCCGTATTCGCATCCACTTCAACCATATCACCATCTTTCAAAACTTTTGTGGCGATTTTGGTACCGATAATACATGGTTTCTTGAGTTCTCGTGCAACGATGGCGGCATGACAAGTAATTCCTCCTTCATCAGTGACAATGGCACCAGCTTTTTTCATTGCAGAAATCATGTCTGGATCGGTCATAGAAGTCACAAGGATTTCCCCGTCTAGCAACTTATGAACTTCATGTTCCGATATAATAAGACGAACCTTTCCTTGAACTAATCCTTTTTGAGCAACATTACCTGATAATTTTTGTGCTTTAGAGTAATCAACTGTCCCGAGCTCATTTTTTAATATTTTTTCTGCTTCTACACCTGAAAAGTTAGACACCGTGCTATTTTTTGCTAAACAAACATACAGATTTAACCTATCTCGTATTGTTAATTTCAACTTACTAGACAATCCGCCTGTTTTTAGCGACACAATTATTTCTTCTAAAGTAAGTTGTCTCAAAGAAATAGTGTCCGTTTCTAAAACTGTTGCGATAGCATCAAATAACGGATACGACCACAGAATCGATTTAGACATAGCTACTTTTCTACTTTCTTTTATTTCATTTAATCTAGTAATAAATTTAATTACCTGGAGTGACTTTTCATTAAGTTTTAAGGAAAATATAAGTTTTTGTTTTTTTCTAGTAAGTGTTTCCTCATTTATTTGATCGAGTTCTTTAGCTAAAGAGTGGTCCTTAAGTCCTTCTGTTATATTTTTAATTAATACGTCAATGGTAGTAGGTTGAACATTGTGACTAACCCCAACCCAACCAAAATCTCTTACATGGTTTTCCAACTTATAATATATTTCTGGGTTATATCTTGCCAACCCATCAATTATATCTGCTCTCGAACACAAAAATAGATCTTCTAATTTTTTACTTTTTACTAACATTACCATCTCTATAAAATGTCTCCTTTCTTTTACATATTCACTATGTTTCTCTGGCCTGGTAAGAACCATAAGATCCTCGTTTGAAAGTGTCTTATTAAGAATAGTTGGAAGTACCTCAGCAAGAGCCATATCAACAATAACAGGCAAGCCGTAAATAGAAAACTTGGCTCTAAAAAGAGCTGAAAACTGACCTAATTGTTTTACTAAAATTTTTTTATTTAATTTAGAGAAGTCTGTAAACTTTAAATCTGCACAAAAAGCCAATAAGTCCTTATCAGCCTTCTCGAAGGTACTAAGAAAGCTTTTAGCAAATTTTTTACTAACTACTTTAGACCTCACAACATTCTCAATATTTTTTTGAAGTTCTGGACTAAAATACACCGTATTAATCTGATTTTCTAAGACTATAAGATTATCTTTATACTTTAGACCAATAATCTTTTCGATATCTAAAATTGCACCTCTTACATAAAGATTCATATAAAAGGGCATCCTAAAACCTGACTGAATTAATTTTTCCCATTTCATAATTATTTATTTAAAGTTGTTATTGGTCTACTTTGTGTAATATAAAATTTCTTTTTTTCATAAGCCCACTCGATATCACACGGAAATCCGTAGTGCTTTTCAATTTTTATAACTAAGTCTCCAAGCTCGACTATTTCTTTTCCGGATAAGCATTGCTGATTCGCCTTTTTGAAAGGAATTTCTTTCCAAGAGTTTCCACCTTTAAGAGTACCAAAAAGCCCTTTGGACTTTTCGGCTATGTTTATATCTATAATAGTGTTTGAATCTTTTTCTATGACATATGAATCTGGAGTCACTTGCCCAGAGACAATGGCTTCTCCAAGTCCCCACGAACCCTCGATAATCATTTGGTTTCTGTCTTCTGTTACAGGATGCACAGAAAAAGCGATGCCAGATTTTTCACTTTGGACCATTTTTTGCACCACCACTGCAACAGAAATATGACTTTTGTGTAACCCTTTCTCAAACCGATAAAAAATCGCTCTCGGGGTAAAAAGAGACGCAAAACATCTTTTTATATTTTCTTCCAAATTTTTGCTTGTGGTATTTAAAAAACTATCAAGTTGACCTGCCCACGCATGCTCTGCTCCGTCTTCTGCTGTCGCACTACTTCTAACCGCTACAAACTTTGATTTAAGCTTCAAAAAACTGGCCTTAATTTCCTTTTGCATTTCTTTTGGAATTTTGGCACCCAAAACAAGTTCCTTAATTTCTTCACTCGCCCGTTCAACAGACTCTATTTCTTTATGATTCACCTTCTTAAGTATTGATTCAATTTCCGCAGTTAAATCATTTTTGGAAAGGAAAAATTCAAAGGACTGACTTGTTATTACAAACCCTCCCGGCACAGGAATTCCGGCATTGGTCATTTCCCCTAAAGACGCACCCTTTCCTCCAGCAACATGAGCACAATCTTTATTAAGTTCCTTAAATATCTTTATGTAACGCATATTATTTACTTACTATAACTCCTAAAAGACAAATCTCAAATTAACAAAACCTTAAAAAAAATCCCCATTAAATCACTCTGGTATTCTTGAGAATATCAGAATGATTTAAGAAAAGTAATAAACAATTTTCCATAAGAAGAAAGTGCGTGCATCACTTTTGTGCCTTTATAATTTTTATACACCAGACCAGCTACTACCAGTCTTCGTATGTGATCAGAAATAGTTTTAAAGTTGCAATCTAAACTTTCTGAAATTTGCTCAACTGTAATACCATCGTTTTTAGAAATAAGAACTAAAATATCAATCCTCCTATGATTTGCCACGCCTTTAAAATATCTTTCTAAAATTTTTCCTTTTTTAAAATTAGACATTGTATTTTTATTTTACTATTCTGATATTCTTGAGAATATCAGAATAGTACTTTATATCTTTAAAATTATTCCTTTACATTATGTCCTCCGAATTGATTGCGGAGTGCGGAAACTACTTTTCCGGTGTAACTTGGATTACCTTTTGACTCTTTTCTAAAATTTAAAGACTGCTCTATGTTATCTAATTTTACTCCAAACTCTTTTGCGGTGTCTACCGTCCACTGACCTTCCCCACTGTGAGAAACTTCACCAGAAATTCCATCTAATTCTTTTCCGTGTTTTTTATACGCATCAAAAAGCCAACTAATAAGCCTACTCTCAACAACACTTTTATGGTTATAAAGCTCCGCCACTTCACCCAGACTTAAATTAAAATCTGATTTTTTGAGCACCTCAAAACCCTCACCAATCGCCTGCATCATTCCATACTCGATACCGTTGTGAACCATTTTAGTAAAATGCCCTGCTCCATTTTCTCCTAAAATTTTCCACGCATGCGGTGAAGCTAAGTCTTCATACAAATGTATATACTTCTCTGCAATTTCTTGCTGTCCACCAATCATAAGACATGCTCCATGCCGTGCTCCGTAGGGTCCTCCAGAAACTCCAATATCAAGAAAGTAAATACCTTTTTCAGAAAATTCTTTTGCTCGTCTTATTGTATCTTTATAAAAACAATTTCCTCCGTCAATAACAGTATCTCCGGTGGTTAACAAACTTTTAAGCGGACCCACAACTTCATCTACACCTTGGTGACTTACCATCACCCAGATAGTTCGAGGAAGCGGTATAGCGTCCACAAGAGCTTCTAGCGAATCGACAACCACAAGACCTTCCGATCTTCCTTTTTCTCTTCCCTCAGTACTTCGATTAAAACACACTACTTCGTGACCTTTTTCTTTCATGCGAAGCGCCTGACCAATACCCATTTTTCCAAGACCAATATACCCTATGTGCATAATAATATTTAAATTAGATTAGTAATATCACCTGGAAAACTTCCTCGTTTGTACACAACCAGAGGAACCACACTAAATGCCTGAAGTACCTCTGTCGTGATTCGCCACTCTTCACTTACCTCTTTACTACTAACAAATAAGGTTTGATCACCATGAAGTGCGTCAGTGAGTAGTTTTTCATACGGATATATAGCTTGATTACTAACACCTAAAGGGAAACACATTTCTTTTGGAACACCCTGTTCTTCGAACCCAACAAACACCGAGGTACAAATTTCAGCGTGAGGCTGTATCCGAAATATTACTTTATTTTCTTTTCCATGCTCATTATTTTTAAATGACACTACCACCTCTGTCATATTTTCGTTAAGAGCCTTTCCATGCTCTAGAATAAAACGAATACCTTTCCATCTTTCATTTTTTATCTTCAAAGCTACTTTAAAATATGTTTCTGTGTTTTTATCTTCTCCTTCATAGCCCTCATACTGGCCTCTAACGAGCACTTCACTGAGTACCACCTCTGAAAGCACCTTGGCCCGTGCTATACGAACAACCTCTCCTTTATATTCCTTTGGTTCTTCAAGTGTCAGTAAAGAGAGTATTTCGAGAAAGTGATTCTGTCCAAAGTCACGAAAGGCTCCAACAGAGTCATAAAAATGAGCCCTCTTTGCTACATCATTTGTCTCGTATGCTTTTATTTCTACTTTTTCTATATATTTACTACTCCACAATTGTTCAAAAAGAGCATTCTGAAACCGAAAAGAAAAAATACTTTGCATCGTCTCTTTGGCAAGATAGTGATCAATACGAAATATTTGCTCCTCATCAAATAGTTTACAGAGTAATAAATCAAGTTTTTTGGCGTGATCTTTATTTTTTCCAAATGGTTTTTCAACTAATATTTTTGTTTCTGCTCCGTGTGTTTTTCCGAACGAAGAAGCACAAGGAACACTCAAGCCTGCTTTGGAAAGATTGATGAAAATATTCTCATATAAGTCTGGGGTAACTGCTAAATAAAAAAGTTTGTGTGCGCATACATTCTCTATACTGTCACCCTCTGAAAAAACTGACTGTATTTTTTCATATACTGCCGGCTCATTAGTATCTCCCGTTATAAAAAATAATTTTGATAGAAAAGGCAACACTTCATCTTCTGGATAATCTGTAAGCATTTCTTTTACTTGTAGACGAAATTCTTCGTCACCAATACTCTTTCTCGAAATTCCAAACAAAGAGAAAGTTTCTGGGATAACTCCTCTTCTATATAATTCAAAAAATGCTTTTGCAAGCTTGTTTTTAAACAAGTCCCCCGTAGCTCCAAATACGACAACAGAAAGGGATTTCATGCCCTTAATTATCTACTTCAAAAAGTCAAAAGTAAACTCGAGACAAAAGCTTAAAAGTAGTGTGGATTATTGTAATGAATATTATGTGCTGCGTGCTCTCTGCCCTGCATCTTCATTATTTCCCCTTCCATATGAAGCATATCGTTTCGTAATTTATGAAGTTCAGTTTCTTTAGTTCTACGAAGCATCGGATCCCTTTCTCTTCTCATGTCCATTTCAAGTTGTGTCACACGTCCATGTAGAGTTTGCTTGCTGAGTCTAAGGTGGTTAAGTTCTGTCTGCAAACGACCAGCTTCAACAGCCTCAAGACGTTTCTTTTGTTCTTCTGCTTCACGCATAATACGCCCTCTCTGAGTATTGTAGAGATTACCCCCCCCCTGACCACCAATATTATTTCCAAGACTCCCTAAAGACATAGGGTATCTATTATAACACCCAGATCTTAATGGTGGTGGTGATGACTGTGTATATCCGAACTTTTACCACCCTTTAAGTGTTTAAGCATATATATAGAAACAATGGTCGTTACCGGAACAGAAAGCACCAAACCTATAGAACCAATAAATGTTCTCATGATTTCTGTCGCAAACTGCTCTCTATTTAAAATAGCAATTAACGGCAACTCAGAGGCGCCATAAAATAAGAGCATAGTAGGCAAAGAAACTCCGACATAGGCGATAGCAAGTGTATTTACCAATGCCCCAATATGTTCTCGTCCGATACGAAGTGCTCGTAAAAAAACTTCTCTCCTCGATAAATGTGGAGCAACTCTCCAGAGTTCTTCTACCGAAACAGCTTGACCGATTGCACCGTCATAGAGCACACCAAGTAAACCGATGATTATTCCTCCAAGAAGAAGTCCGCCGAAATCTATCGTGCCTCCAGTATTAAAATTTAAGTACACGGCATCTTCACTATCAAATCCCGACAAACGAGAAAAGTGAACAGCTATTGAAGCAAGGAGCCCTGTAAATAAGACAACCAAAACCATCCCAACAACCGCAGATGAAGTGGTGCGATTAAAACCATGGGTAATGTAAGAACCGAAGACGATAATAATGCTCGCAACCGCAATAGAAACCCATAACGCTGAATACCCTGCTAACACCAAAGGGAGTAGTACAAAAAGTATCAAGCCCAGACTAATCCCCAAACTAAACAAACCTCTTAGACCTTGTTTTCCACCAAATAATATAGTTAAAAAAACAAACAATAACCCAAATACTATATATGTGTTTGTCCTATTAATATCCGCAACAATATATGTTTCTTTTTGATCGTCACTCCTAATAATATGACGTAAAAATATTTTATCTCCAGCTTCTAAAGAAACATAGTCGTTTATAAGCGATACCTTATCCCCAATCCTACCTCCTTTCTCAATTTTTACGGTTATATCTTGATGATGCTCCGAAATAGATTTTGCTTCTAGTACACGAGCTTGAATAATTTCTTCAAAATCTTTCATCACCTCAGCACCATATACAGATGGAGATATAAGTATAAAAGTTAGTAAGATTATTTTTTGGAGTTTTTTATACACGGTTTACAAACACTAAACAGCTCCAAAGAATGATCATCAATTTTTGAAAACTTTATTGACTGGCTAATAATTTTTTCTTCGAGCTCTTCTTTTATACAGAAATTAAAATCTTCTACTTCTCCACAACTAGTACAAATAACATGATGGTGATGTTCATCTGCCAACTCGTAGAAAACAGCATCCTGACGCATATCAACCCTTCTTATTATTTTTGCTTTTTCAAAAGAATGAAGAGTTCTATAGACAGTCACCTGATCTATTTTTTCTTTTGAAACCTTCGTAACAATATCCTCAGCAGAAATAGGTTTATGTATTTTTTTAAATAAACCTAAAATAGCAACCCGCGCCGGAGTAGTTTTTAAACTATTTTTTTGTAAGACATGTTCCATTTTTATATTATAACAAATTTGACTTCCCGTATAAAGCAAGATACCATAAATGCAAGTTAATTGCATTTAAATTATTTATGGAAAACACAATACTTGCCGGAATTATTATCATGCTCTGCTCCCTCTCGGGCATACTATTTTCTAGTACATTCTTAAAGAAATTCTTTATAAAAAACCTACATTATCTTGTGAGTCTCTCTGCCGGAGTGTTCTTTGTTATCAGTTTTTTTCTAGCACTTGAAAGTATTGAGCATGGTGAAACAACTTTTTTTGGTCTACTCCCTATCTTCTTTGGATCACTTTTTACGTGGTTGATTTTTAAGTTAATCCCTCAAACACACCATCATCATGAAGAAGACGGCGCACATACTCATGACACTCTCGACGCAAGACGAATCGTCTTCGGAGATGCACTGCACAATATTGGAGACGGTGTTCTTCTCATGACTTCTTTTTCCATAGATGCACACCTTGGTATCGCAACAACTATCGGAGTTGTGTTGCATGAAATTCTTCAAGAAATATCAGAGTTTTTTGTTATGAAAGAAGCTGGTTGGAGTACAAAAAAAGCACTTATAACGAACTTTACTACTTCTGGAACCATCTTTATCGGAATATTTGGAGCATATGTTACCCTAGAAATCTTTGAGCACTTGGAAGGAATACTCCTTGGTATCTCTTCTGGAGTATTTTTGATAGTAGTCTTTCAAGATCTTATTCCTCACTCAATTAAAAATGCTTTAGAAAAAAATGAGCGAGGACACACCATGAAACACCTACTCTGTTTTTTTGTTGGTGTCGTTATTATGTCAGTGCTCAACTTCAACACGGAACATTCTCACGAAGAAAGTGATCTGCACAACAAATATTCTGTCTCTGAATCTAATTAACTTTTACTCTCCTTTAAAGTATACTTGAGTCAAATGACAACTTCACTGCTCCTTTTTGTTCCCGTCACCAGCAAACTAATTCCAACAACAATCCTCTCTGACGATGGAGACTACATACTATCTCTTCCAAAGGGCTTTCGACCCCAGCATCCACCCTCTACCTCTCCACGAGTAATAGTAAGAAGTAACAACTACGCAACTGGTTGGATTAGTGACAACTGGCATCGACCTCAAAGAATTTGTGTGGTTGGCGACAGAACAAGACTCCTTACACATGTAGAAGAACTTGGCACGAGACTTCCGCGACACGCTAACTACTTCTTAACAATTCCGAAGACGTTGGAAATTGCACCTGAATCTTCAGTCTTAGTTCAAGTCGAACAAGACGAACAATGTCTTCCTGGTTTTAGTAGTCCGCACATAGTGGTTCTTCACCGCCAAACACTACTCAGACACGCACTCTAACTAAGGAGTGCGATTTTTTAATTCAAAATTTCCCCTATTCTTTTAAAACAAGTATCACTTACCGGAGTAATAGAAAGTCGGTTTCCTTTTTTTGCAACTATCATAGTTTTAAGCACTGCATCTTTTTTTATTATCTCAAGTGATAAAACTTTTGGATACTTTTTTACAAAAGAAACTTCCACACAGTACCAAAGTGGTTTTTCTTTTTTTGACTTTGGATCAAAATGCTCATCTTGCTTATCAAACTGCGTTGGATCAGGAACAGCTGATCCGGTGACTTTCGCTAATCCATAAATACCAGAAGGAACTCCGTTAGAATGATAGAAGAAACAAAAATCTCCCCACTTCATATCTCTCATCATGAAGTTTCTTGATTGGTAATTACGAATACCCGTCCAAAGAGTTTTTTTATCTTGTTTAAAGTTATCTATAGAATAGCAGTCACCCTCTGATTTAATTAGCCAATAAGCCACAAACTTAAAAAGAGCTATTATAAAAATAACTACGATTATTTAATCCTGGACCAAGCGGGTTACTACCATCCTTAAATTCTTTAAGATCTGTAAAACTATCCTTATCCGTATCTTTTAAGGCTTTGCTTGTTCCTATGTAGACCTCGAAGTTATCAGCAAGACCGTCTTTATCAGTATCAACAAGAAAGTTTTTATCGGCTTCTATCGAAAGAGCTTTGCTATTTGCATTATTGACACCCTCGGCGTATATAAGACCTATTTTTTGACCCCTCTCTTCAAATGGATTTACTGTGGAGCTAGCAAAAGCTGGAATTTTCATAGTATAAGAGAAAGTGAAATCCTCTGCGATCTTCCCTTGTGCTGGTATTTTCTTATATGCAAACTTACTCTTTGTAAAAGCATCCTCGAGTACTGATGGTAATAGTGGCATTAATGTGTCAAATTCTTTTGAAAAATAAGCATCACTTTGAGCCATCCTTCGAACTTCTCCCGGCTTCATCGCTAATATTTCTAGTGTATCGGGATATCGATTGGTCATTTTTTTATAAGTCTCCAAAGCAGAACCGACAGCAACCAAGTTTTTTTCTTGCATAGAAAAGTCATATTCTGTCTCTGTAATACCCTGCACCAAAATAAAAGCATCTTTGAATGAAAGAGCATCCTTTGGAGTTTCCACTACCACAACTTGATTTATATCTTTATTTTCAATAGCCAATTTAATATTAACTTGTTTAGAAGTTTTTTTTGTTTCTTGTCCAACACTTGGAACAAACCTTGTCGCAAACTCCATTTTAAGTGGAATACCATCTTTATTGGCAACTATATATATGGTTGTGTTTTTAAAGAAGTAATCCCACAAACCATCAAACTCTTTACTCCTTAGAGTCTCGAGTACAGACTCGCTGTAAGTTAATATCGACTCATTCTTATACTCATTAGATAGCTCTCGAGCAGCACGTTCATAGAATTTCTTAAATGCTTCTTTGTTCAAAGTGACATTATAATTAAAAAGTGTATCCCTTCCCTCTGTTGTTTTGCTAATATCCCCAACCAACTGCACAACACCCTCTTCTCCTAGAATAGATACCAGCTTTCTTATTTGAGGCAAAAGCTTCTCAATGGCTTTTTGGTCTGGCGCTACCACACCAGCCAAACCAGGTAAGTCACCATGAAATATTTTTTCGGACGTAATATGCACCCACTTATTTTTCACCCGAGAAAAATCAGCAAAAATTGTAGGAGCTTTATTAACCTTTAAAAAAAAGTCTTTCGCAATTTTTCTTATATCAAGATCAACACCAAAATTAAACATATCACTTTTTACTTCCACCTGAATACTTGCATTTGTATTTTCTGTCATCGTGTCTAACCCTTTTTCATATGAGCCAGTAAAAGCCAGAGAAGCTTCTGTTCCTACAGATAAAAATTTTAAAGAATTTTCTAACTCCTTAAAAAAAACAAGACCCTTAAGTGATTCTGGTTCTACTTTTTCCTTTAGAACATAGCTATAGAGACTACTGTTAGTAAAAGTTGCCTGTGTTCCAACTGTGACCGCGCCAGATCTTTTTGCTATATCAAGAGCTTCAGGAGTTTCAAATGTTACTTTAATTTCTGGTGTAGAAATTTTATTAACAGATACAACCTTATATTGATAGGTATTACCTTTTGTATCAGCTACTGGAAGTCCCGCTTCTGCAAGTGTTGCTGGATATGGTTTTTTACTCTCATATAACTCACTCAAAGTCTCTAAAAGAAAAGTGACGTCACGAAGCCTATCTTCATCTCTTTTGTAAGGAGCCAGCATCTCCTCTTCTTCTGTACCCCTCTTAAAAGTTACCGCATCAGGGTCTACCTCAGTAACACTAAACTGCAAGGAAACTTTCTGGTTGGAAGTTTGGAGCATCTCTGATTTACTTAAAAAATCTTCCAAAAAATTCTCACGAGAAAATGGAGGCTTCACAAAAAGGTATATACCATGAACAAATTTCATGTATGCATAAGCACCTCCGCCAGCAAAACCAAATACCATAAGCCATACAAAAAGTGTCACCCAAGGACTTTTAACTTTTGGTTCTTTCCAATCTGGATTTGTATACCCTAGTGCACTTGGTACTTTGTACTGTGTATTCTGATTAAAATTACCCATACCTGGATAGGCTCTGGTCTCTTGTATTATTGGGCGCACTACCTCGGGAGCATCCTGACTAACACCTACTTGCTTTAGGACTACTTCTGGAGTACTAAGCACTGAAGGAATATTTTTAGTTTGTAGTGAAAAGTTATCTCCTGACAATATGCTCTGCCTATATGGATCCAGAGAAGATTTTTCAACTGGAGGAAGAGGGCTCACCGGGGACACCTCTGTAACAACGGGTTTTGGCACACTCGAGACAGCTTCTTTTTTAGTAATTGCTTCAGCGTATATTCTTCCAAAAGCACTAGCGAGTTCTTCTGGCTTGTAACCAACAGTCAAAAGATACTCTTTTATTTCCGTATCAGAAATACCGACGTTAAACTTTCGGAGTGCCTCGATGTATTCGCTTAAATTTGGTTGCATAAAATAAAAAAATAATAGTACTAACTTCTTTTAATTATACCTGTAAATTACTTTTGTATATAGTGGGCCCTCTCTTTTAAAGAAAATCTTTCAATGGCATACCTAAGAGTTGTCCTTGGTAAATATATTTTGTGTATATCAAGAAAACTTTTTAATACCTGAGTATCTTTTTTCCCCACTTCACGAAGCATCCACCCGACGGCTTTATGTATTAAGTCCTCTTTATCATGCAAAAGCACCTCCGCCAACCTCAAGGTATCATCGTACATATTTTTTTTAATAAATGCATACGTAGAAACAATGGCCACCCTTCGCTTCCAGAGAGAGCTATCTTTTGCTAAACGATATAACATTGTCTTATCTTTGTGCAACAAAAAATCCCCAACTATTTTATAACAAGAAAGGTCAACCAAATCCCAATTATTACAATACTTAAGAGAAGTAATATAAAAATTATAAATACGTTTTCGGGACACACTATCCCCTTTTTGAAATTGATACACTAATATAAAAAAACCTGTTTGCCTTACCTCGTGATATTTATATGAGATAAGTTTCTTTACCTCATATAAAGATAAATCTTTAAACTTTAAAGCAACTTTTCTGCACAGGGGCACAGAGACACCTATAAACACATCGCCTTCTCCGTATTGACCCTTCCCTGTTTTAAAAAACCCCTTAGACACCTTTGCTTTTGAGGTAGATTTTACTTTTAGTAGTGAATCAATAACTAATTTATAACCCAATTTTATCATTAGTTTATTCTAACATTAAGACCAAAGAGCATGCTATAATCCCACCTACATATGGATACATTAGTCAAACAAGCAAAAGAAATAGGTGTAGTTATCAACAAGGAACAAGAAGAACAATTTTCGTCATTTTTAACACTGCTCCAAGAATGGAACAGTAAAGTTAACCTTACTGCAATACGAGAAACTGAGGACATAATCACGAAACACTTTATTGATTCTTTAAGTCTTTTAAAATACCTGCCAAAAAAGAAGATTCGATTGGTGGACATAGGTACTGGGGCTGGTTTTCCAGGTATCCCCTTAAAAATTGTGCGACCAGACATAGAACTCTTACTTCTAGAATCTGTAGGGAAAAAATGTAAATTCTTGGAAGAAGCATCCGCCCTACTAAACATACCCAACATAGAAATTGCTAACGCTCGGGCAGAAGAAGTTGGAAGACATGTTAACTACAGAGAAAGCTATGATGTAGCAACTGCTCGTGCAGTTTCTAGGCTTGGTATCATAGGAGAATACGCCCTTCCACTACTGAAAGTTGGAGGAATACTTTTAGCACAGAAAGATATCACCAAAGAAAACCCTACTGACGCAAAACAAGCACTTGATCTACTTGGAGGAGTAATCAAGAGCATTGAAGATATTCCTTACTCTGGATTAGAGCAAAGAAAAATAATAATTATAGAAAAAACTACAAAAACCCCTGATGATTACCCAAGAGCCATAGGAATACCAGAACAAAAACCTCTCGTATAAAATTATTTTCTTAGTACCTCAAGCTCTGGAAGCACCTCAACCAACTCAACCTCAAACTTTAACCGTCCAATAGTCTGACCTCGAAGCGTTGCGACATTAACCCTCCACAATCCAGAAAAAATATTAGTCTTTACTGAATAACCTCTGTACCCCCCATCACGACCACCTTTTACAGGTAACTTCACTGTACTTGCTGTTATCCAAGTCTTTTTTACTTCATCAAAATATTGCCACTCATGAACAATGTCCGCTGTTAGTTTTGTTGGCGCAAATACTGCGCTTTGTACATACACAGGCTCTCCTTTTAGAAAATGAAAAGTGTCTCGACCAAAAAACTGATACCACTTTTCTTTTTCTTTCTGGACAGTGTAGTCACCTTGAATATCTCGCACTAAAAAGTGATAGACACCTACATCTTTAAGCGAAAGTGGAATAGGGGGAATAATATTTGCAAAATAAAAAACAATCACGAAACTCCAGATAACACCGACCGAAACAATAATTCTTTTTCTGCTTTGATCAAGTCTCTCTGGCACTACTTTTCCAAGAAGTCTTAAAAACCCGTAAACTAAAACCATTGCAAGAAAGCAACTTAGTAAAAAAGACCACGGGCTAATAGAACGAGTTAGTACCGGAATGATAAAAATTAAATAAGAAAATAGTGCGGTGAAAAAAACCGATACTTGGAAAGAAAGTCTGGTGTATTGTTTTTTAAAAATCTCATTACCAACTAGACCAAAAAGTAATATTAAAAGGAATGGCCAACTTGCAGAGAAAGAAGCACTCCTTCCATAAAAAACCAAAAATGCACTGAACAATCCTCCGAAAGAAAACTGCATCGCTATTACTAGCCAAAAGTGAATTCTGCCTGGCGTCGATTCTACCGGACGCTTAATTTCGACTATATTAATTAGGACAATACAAATACAAGAAAT
>JANMMK010000101.1:0-4321 GCA_031373235.1 bacterium
CGGAGTGGACATTTTATTCTGGTTTTGGAAATAGTGCATTTCTTGATTCTCTTGGAGGAGTTTCAAACGCAGAAGATTTTTCTAGCTACTGGTCTTACATGAAGAATCTTACTTTCGGCAATGACGCACTCAATAAAGACACTTTCTCATCTGGGGACGACTTGCTTTTGTACCATGGTGCGACACCAACAAGAATATCTGCAAGTCACGCTTCGACAACTCCCACAGGCGCAGTGACTTTGACCGTCGAACAATTCGGATTTGATGAAAGTTTTAATGCTGTTTGGTTGCCGCTTTCTAATGCTGATTTATATCTCGGAGAAAATATTGTTGCCACTTCAAGTGAGTTGGGTATCTACACTTTTGCTACTACAACTCTTGGAAACTTTAGCTTTAAAGCAAAGAAGACATCTTTTGTACCAAGTAATAGCGTATCGATAAGTATAGTAGAAGAAGATACTCCAACTGACGAAACTCCTGGTGGAGGAGGCGTTTGTTGCACAAAAACGCTTTCTATTCCTGACTTGTTTACCTATTTAAACAGTAAAATAGATAGTAATGGCTCTTTTGGAAGCGATCTCTACACTGATTGGGCTGCGGTTGCCTATGGATCTTATAGTGGTAATGAAAGCCAGAAGGAGAAACTTCGTTCGTTCCTTAGAAGCGATACTTTAGACGGCTCACTTCTGACTGACTTCGAGAGACGAGCGATGGCAGTGCTTGCACTCGGCATGAATCCTTATAATGATGGACCCGTAAATTATGTAGAAAAAATAGTTGGCACTTTTGATGGAAGTCAGTTTGGGGATAGCAATGAATACAATGATGATATGTTTGCAATTATTGTCCTTCGAAATAGTGGTTATGAAAGCAATGATAGTATGATTCAAAAATCTGCTGACTTTATTATCTCAACGCAAAATAGTAACGGAAGTTGGAGTGGAGTGGATATTACGGGTGCTGGAGCACAAGCCCTCCTTCTTGTAGGACGAAACACTGAAGCCACAAGAGCGATTAATTTTATAAAGAGCAGTCAAAATAATGAAGGAGCATTTGGTGGGAGTACATTTTCTACGAGTTGGGCTCTTGGTGCTCTTGGAGGAGCCGGAGAAAGTATCACTTCGATCAGAACAGGTGGAAAAAATGGACTCGACTATCTTGGATCAAAACAACAATCTGATGGGGGAATGGAGGATGTGAGTAGCAGTGAGAGTAATCGAGTATGGTCTAGTTCTTATGCTGTTGTTGGGGGACTTGGACTTTCTTGGGATAGTATCCTTAATAATGTGGCAAAACCTTTTCAAAGTGGAGGATCAACTTCGGGGGCGGCAACAACTACAGACACTATTACAGAAGGAGAAGTACTCGGTGTGGGTACAACTACAGCTCCAGCAACGCTTTCTCTAAAAGAAACAATCGAGGTACTAAAGAAACCTTTTAAAGAACCTGTTATCGCAACTTCGACTGAAAACTATTCTTTAGCAACAACTACTTCAACTACTGAAGAAGATGGAGGTCAGGAAGCTCAACTTGCTTCACTTGGAAGTTTGAAGTTTGGTAATTCATTCTGGTATGTTATCGCAATCCTCTTTATACTTGGAGGTATATTCTATGCAAAGAAAAAAGACAACTAAAGAGATTGTTAGTATTATCAAAAAAGGAGGTGTTGGGGTTATGCCAACAGACACTATTTTTGGAATCGTTGGTAGTGCTCTTGCACAAAATACTGTAGAAAGAATATACCGACTTCGCAAAAGAAACCCAAAGAAACCATGTATTGTTTTGATCGCAAGCATGAGCGAACTTAAAGAATTTGGAGCATATCTAACTCAACAAGATACACTAGTACTTAAGAAAATCTGGCCAGATAAAGTCACTGTGGTACTTCCTGTTTCAAAAGAGAAACAAAAAGAACTTCGATACTTACACCGAGGAACAAATGCCCTAGCATTTCGACTGCCGAAGAAAAAATCACTTCAGACACTACTCCAAAAAACAGGCCCTCTTATTGCTCCGAGTGCTAATTTTGAAGAAGAAAGACCTGCCCAAAATTTGAAAGAGGCTCGAGGTTACTTTATGGATGAGGTTGATTTCTATGTTGCCGGAAAGACAACAAAACAAGCTTCTACAATATTAAAAATAGACAAGGGTGAAGTTGTATTGCTTCGCGAAGGAACAGTGAATTTTCCTAGACTTAAAGCCAGAATTTCGTTAAAATAGGGAGAATTATGAATAAAAAAAGCACTAGTAAAAAAGAGTCTCCGATCGTCATTTCAGTTGGAGGATCACTCATTGTACCCGATCAAATCGATACAGGATTTTTGAAAAATTTTAAAGAAATTATTGATAAAGAGGTTAAAAAAGGTAAGAAATTTATTATCATCTGTGGTGGAGGTAAAACCGCAAGAAGATATCAAGATGCGGCTAAGGATGTTAGACCGCTTCGTTCTTTTGACGTTGATTGGATGGGAATACACGCCACAAGACTTAACGCACAACTAGTAAAGATTATCTTACTTCCAAAAGTTGAAGAAAAGATTGTTCATGATCCGCATGAAGCAATCACGTTTAAAAAACCAATCCTTATCGCGGCAGGATGGAAGCCGGGGTGGTCTACTGACTTTGACGCAGTGCTTCTTGCAAAGAGATTTAAAGCAAAGAAGATGATCAACCTCTCTAATATCGACTTTGTATACGATAAGAATCCAAGTACTCACAGTGATGCAAAACCAATAGAAAAAATTTCTTGGCAAAGTTTTCGAAAAATTATCCCTAAAAAATGGGATCCAGGGCTTTCAAGTCCCTTTGACCCGATCGCTTCAAAAGAAGCAGAAAAGCAGGGGATTGAAGTCGCTATTATAAATGGAGACAAACTCGAAGAACTCGATAATTTCATTCATGGGAGAGAGTTTAAGGGAACACTCATTTCATAAAAAAATCACACCACTTTTTAGTATGGTGTGTTTATTGGAAATAACTATGCTCTTGTTTTAGCCAGTCAACTGCCTCTGTCCAGTTTTCTGGCTTTTCAACAAACTCTCCCTTAGGCGTTCTTCCTTCGTTGAAAGTAATTCTTTCAGGGGCGAAAAAAGAAATATGCGACTTAATAGGTTTATCTAGAGACTTAAATCTGAAAGTTGTTTCAGTGATCTGACCTCCACATTCTTGAAAAACACCTCCACCGATTTCTCCATTCTCAAGAACAATTTGATCTCCTGTGGCACCAATACCATACCACGCTTCACTATTTCTTAAATGATGAGGCGATAATAAAGTAAGCGATGCAACATCAGCTATTCCTGCCGGGATTTCTCCTGGTAGTAATGATCCAAGCATCTTTTTGCCACTTTCCTTTCTTCGCCAAAGACGAAAGTTTACACCGAGAAGGAAAAAATTTCCAATTTGAGGTATATTTGCGTCTTTGTATAGTTGGTCTGTGCTCGGGTGCCTTAGAATAAGATCTTTTCTTTCAACGTTCATCCTAACTTTTTTTTCATAAGGAATAGCAAGAGAAAATAGGTCAAACAATTTATCACTCTTTTGACCAAGCGCCCGCATTGCGTTTCCATAACTTCCAAATGCTTTTACCCAATTAGGTACAAGAACCAATTTTTCAGAAGCCTCTATCGTCGAAATGTGAGCTATTCGATCAGTAACTTTCCTAAAGGTTTCTTTTTCTTCTTCACTCAAAACAAATTGAGGAAAAACCTTGAAAAAAGTTGGGGTGTGAGGTCGGTTTCCGGTTTCGTTGTAGAGACTGTCCAAAAGAGATTCCACTTCGTCTCTTGGTGCCCAGTTCGAAGAGTAATATCTGTCCTTTTGTGTTTTCATAGAATATGTTTTTTTTTGTTAAAGAGTGTTTCGTTAATTACTTTACTTCCTATTCAATATAATATGAATATTTGTTCATAAATTTTATGGACAAATTATTATTTATTTGATAAAGTGCTTCTATGAAAAAAGAACTAGGAGTTATCTTGGGTGGACTTGGTTTTAACGAAAAAGAAATTGCTGTTTATCATGCTCTTTGTGTTCTGGGTAACTCCACTGCAGAAGAAATTTCTAGAAAAACAAATATTAAAAGACCAACTGTGTACCACACGTTAATTAGACTACTTACTAAAGGTATAGTCTCTGAAAGCGGGGAAAAGGTAAAATCTTATACTGCGGTGACACTTCAAAGAATAGAGGGACTCATACAGGAACAAAAAGAACACTTAGATGAAAGTAAAAGTGTTCTTTATTCTGTTATTGAAAATTATAAAAAACATACTCCCCTGAAAGAGGTTTTTGAAGTAAGGCATTTTAAAGGAGTTTCTGG
>JANMMK010000080.1:0-1741 GCA_031373235.1 bacterium
GAAGATATGGTTGGGCACAGACTTGGAGAATTTTCACCAACACGAAAGTTTATTAAGCACGGAGGTAAAATGCAGAAAGAGCAAGACATTGCTAAGAAAGATGCTGAAATAAACGCTGCAAAGAGTGCTAAGCCAGAAGCAGCTAAAAAATAATTTTAAATTACCATGAAAGCATTACTTAATACTTATAGACAATCTCCAAGAAAAGTTCGGCTTCTCGCTGACATGGTTCGAGGAAAAAGCATTATCGCGGCAAGAGCAGCTCTTCTTCTTGCTGTAAAGCGTGGCGCTCCTATCGTACAGAAACTTATCGATTCTGCTGTTGCAAATGCAAAGCAGAATTTTTCTATTGAACCAGAAAATCTTTTTATCAAGGAAATCACTGTTAATAAAGGGGTTGTTATGAAGCGTTTTATGCCAAAGGCTCGAGGAAGCGCAACACCACTTCGAAAGCGAACAAGTCATATTGCTGTTGTTCTTGGCATCAAAGAAGGGACTAAGAAAGAGGCAAAAGAAGTCGCTGTTCCAAAAGTAAAAAAAGTAACTAAAGCTAAAAGCACTAAAGCAAAAGCGTAAAATATATGTCACACACCGTACATCCATATTCACATAGATTAGGTATTATCAGAGACTGGAAAAGTAGATGGTTTGCACTACACGGAAAATACCGAGAATGTCTAAAAGCCGATGTGCTTCTTCGAGAACTACTTGAAAAGAAACTAAAAGGAATGTATGTAGCTGGTGTTGAAATGGAAAGAAGTGAGAAGTCACTTCGAGTAGTTATCAAGACATCAAGACCAGGAATTATCATTGGGCGATCAGGAGAGGGTGCAGTGAAGCTTCGAAACGACATTGTTTCATTTCTTCGAAAACAAAAACTTCTCGTCCAACCAGAAGTAAAAGTTGATATTGAAGAAATTCGTTCTCCAGAAGCAAATGCACAAATTGTAGCTTTTATGGTTGCGGAAGGACTTGAAAAAAGAATGCCGTTTAGACGAGTAATGAAACAAACAGTTGAAAAAGTAATGGCGAGCAAGGAAGTGAAGGGAGTAAAGATTTATGTTGGTGGACGACTTGGAGGTGCAGATATGGCTCGAAGCGAGACTCTCAAGAAAGGACAAATTCCACTTCAAACACTCCGAGCTGATATTGATTACGCAATCGGCAGAGCAACAATTGCTCAAGGAGATTTAGGAATCAAAGTTTGGATTTATAAAGGAGAAGTTTTCAATAAATAAGTATTTAATTAACGTACTACCATGTTATTCCCTAAAAAAGTAAAACACAGAAAGTGGCAAACTGACCGAAGAAATATGAACAAAATCGGAGTATCGACTCGAGGTATTTCACTTTCTTTTGGTTCACATGGCATTAAAGCTGTTTCCTATGCTCGGGTAGAATCTAAGCAAATAGAATCAGCACGAAAAGTAATTGCTCGGGCAATTGGTAAGACCGGAAAAATGTGGACTAGAATTTTCCCAGACAGACCAATTTGTAAAAAAGCAGCTGAAGTACCAATGGGTAATGGAAAAGGGGACCTACAAGGATATTGTTTCGAAGTCCTTCCAGGAAGAATGATGTTTGAGATTGACGGACTTGGAGATAAGGAAGCGGCAGAGGCACTTCGAAAAGCTGGTACAAAACTTCCGGTCAAAACAAAGCTCATAAAGCGAGTGTAGCTTTAAAAGAGGTAAAAACATAGACAAAAGTAAAAAAAGAGGTAGTATACACATTCAATAAG
>JANMMK010000020.1:0-5934 GCA_031373235.1 bacterium
ATCAACTGTTTTAAAAATATTGTAGATTGCTTCTGCTCCAATAGATGCTTCAAATACAGTTGAGTACTTAAGTGAGTATTTATGATAATGCACCTCATCAAGCACTTTTCCTACTTTTAGACTTTCGATTTCTTCTTTTGCTCCAAGTAAAAGTTCTTTGATGGCATCCTTTGTCTTATCATCCTGAACTGCCTTAACCTTAGACTTAAATTCAGAATCCAAGTCACTTAACACTCTTTTCTTTTCTTCTTCATTTACTTTGGTAACCAAGTATCCAGCAAAGTAAACAACTTTTTCTACATCAGAAGAAGGAATACCGAGAAGTAAACTAATTCGTGAAGGAACTGAACGAAGGAACCAAACGTGTGCAACAGGAGTTGCAAGTTCGATATGCCCCATTCGCTCTCGCCTTACTATTGAACGCGTGATTTCAACTCCACATTTTTCACAGACAATACCTTTATATCTAATACCTCGATACTTTCCACAGTAACACTCGAAGTCTTTATCTGGACCGAAAATCTTTTCGTCGAAGAGTCCACTCTTCTCACTTCTTTGTGTTCGGTAGTTCATGGTTTCTGGTTTTGTAACCTCACCAAAAGACCACTCTCTAATTCTTTCAGGAGATGCCACTTTGAGCATTATCGAATCAAACCCTCCAAATTCTCTTTTTTTCATAGTCATATATTTTAAGAATTATTTATTACAATGATTATCTTTCGTCTTCATTGTTTTTGTACTCTTCCGACTGTTCAAGAGTAACGTCGAGCGCCAAACCTCGAAGGTTTGCTAAAAGTACATTGAATGATGCTGGAGAATTTGGATTCTTAATTTTCTCTCCTCGTACAATCGCATCGAATGTCGCAGATCGTCCTTGAATATCATCTGACTTAACTGTAAGCATTTCCCGAAGTGTATAAGAAACACCGTGTCCAAGTAGTGCCCAGACTTCCATTTCTCCGAATCTTTGTCCTCCGTTTTGTGCTTTTCCTCCAAGTGGTTGTTGCGTGATAAGAGAGTAGGGACCAATTGATCGCATGTGAATCTTATCTTCAACCATGTGGTGCAACTTCAAGATATACATGAATCCAACAGCAATATCTTGCTCAAAAGCTTCTCCCGTTCTTCCGTTAAAGAGTGTCATTTTTCCTGAATCATGGAATCCCGCCTTCACAAGTTCCTCTTTAATTTCAGTGTCAGTTGCTCCAGCAAAAGGAGGAACAATTGCCTGATAGTTAAGACTTTGTGCTGCAAGTCCAAGGTGAATTTCAAGAATCTGTCCAAGGTTCATTCTACTTGGCACACCAAGCGGAGTGAGCACTACATCAACAGGAGTTCCGTCTGCCATATATGGCATATCTTCTTCAGGAAGCACGACTGAAATAACACCTTTGTTTCCGTGTCGTCCAGCAAGTTTGTCTCCAACAGAAATACTTCTAAGTTGTGCAACTTCAATGTGAATTCGTTTTATAATTCCACTTTCAAGTTTATCTCCCTTTTCTCGTGAAAATACTTTTACTCCGATGATTCTTCCTCGCTTTCCGTTTTCCATTCTCTTAGAAGTATCCTTCACATCTCGTGACTTTTCACCGAAAATAGATCGAAGTAGTCTTTCTTCTGGAGTAAGCTGTGTTTCTCCTTTTGGTGTAATTTTTCCAACCAAGATGTCTCCCGGACGAACTTCTGCACCAACCCGAACAATACCGTCTTCATCAAGATTTCTAAGTTTCGTTTCTCCAACGTTTGGAATGTCGTGAGTGGTTACTTCGGGACCAAGTTTTGTATCTCGAACATTGACCACAAATTCTTCGATGTGAATTGAACTGAATTTACTATCTTTTACCAACCTCTCAGAAAGTACGATAGCATCTTCGTAGTTTTGTCCTGCCCATGTCATGAAAGCAACACGAACATTTTGTCCAATAGCCATTTCTCCATTTACTGTTGTTGAACAGTCAGCAAGAACATCACCTCTCAAAACTTTATCTCCGACAGTTACCTGTGGTCGTTGATGGTATGAAGTAAATTGGTTTGTCCTTTCAAACTGAGCAAGTCTGTACTCACCTTCTTTTTTAGCGTATTTTACTTTTATTTTCTTTGCGTCTGCATGTGTCACTACACCATCTTCTTCTGCTACTACTACTCGTCCTGTATCGAATGCAGCTTTTTTCTCAATACCAGTTGCTACAAGTGGAGCTTCTGGAATAACACAAGGAGTTGCTTGTTTTTGCATGTTTGATGCCATGAGCGCTCGGTTTGCCTCATCGTGGTTTACGAATGGAATCATACTTGTTGCAATAGAAAAAGCTTGGTTTGTTGCAACATCAATCATTTCTACTTTGTTTTTTGGTACAAGTCCTGGCTTACCTTTGATTCTTACTTCAATGTCTTCGTTAAGGAAATTACCCTTAGCATCTGTTGGAGTCGCTCGGTGCGCAATAATATACCCCTCTTCTTCAAGAGCGTTTAAGTATGAAATTTCGTTAGTGATTCTTCCGTCTTTTACTTTTGCATATGGAGCTTCGATCATACCGAACTCGTTAATTTTTGCGTATGAAGCTAAGTGAAGCACAAGACCGATGTTTGGTCCTTCTGGGGTGTGAATAGGACAAATTCTTCCATAGTGAGAAGTGTGTACGTCTCGAACTTCAAAACCAGCTCGTTCTCTTGTTAACCCTCCCGGACCAAGAGCAGAAACAGTTCGAAGGTGCTCTAATTCTGTGAGCACATTTTCTTGTTGCATGAACTGTGAAAGTTGGTTTGTGGTAAAGAATTCTTTAATTCTTGCTTGAAGAGGCCTTGGTGAAATAAACTGAATTGGAAGAGTTGCGTCAGAATCAATAGTAGACATTCTGTTTTGAATGTTTCGCTTAATCTGTGTCATACCAACTCGAATTTTTTGTTGTAGCAACTCTCCTACGTATCGAACTCGTCTTGAACCAAGGTGATCAATGTCATCAGGACTTGCCTCTGTATTTGTATTCAAATCTCCCAAGTGTTTTACAACAGTAATAATGTCATCAAGAGAAAGAGTTTTTCTTTTGAGTTCTTTTTCATCCATAGACTTCTCGAATCTCTTATTGAATCGATGTCGTCCAACTGGTGAGATATCGTACCTTTCTTCGTTAAATAAACTGAGTACAAACTCCTTCGCATTATCAGCTGTTGCCATGTCTCCATCTCTTAGTCTTTTGTGTATTTCAATAAAAGATTCTTCTGAAGTTTTTGCGTGGTCTTTTTCAAGAGACTTTGTAATATATTTTTCAGCTGAACTATCTTTAAAAGCCTTTATGATTTCCTCTGTTGTTTTAAGTCCAAACGCTCGAAGTAGTGAAGTAACTGGAAACTTTCTTTTTCGGTCAATACGAACATACACAGTATTGTCTGCTTCTGTTTCGATCTCAATCCATGCACCACGAGACGGGATAATCTTAGCACCGAAAAACTCTAACCCTTTCGATTCTGAAGTAGTAAAAAATACGCCGAAAGACCGTGCAAGCTGTGGCACGATTACTCGTTCAATACCGTTGATGATGAAAGTACCGTGATCTGTCATAACTGGAAAATCAGCCATGAAAATTTCTTGTTCCTTTTCTCCACCAATAATCTTATTCTTTAGTTTTACCGTCACTTTCATTGGCGCTTCCAATGTAAGTTTATTTTCTTTTGCAAAATGCTCGTCAAACTTAGGAGCTCCGATTTCAAATCCCCCAAACGAAAAATCGAATTTCTTTCCTGAATAATCACTTATCTTTGAAAATTCTTCAAAGACTCCGATTAATCCTTTTTTAATAAGCCACTGATATGAGTCCATTTGTCCCTCAACAAGATTAGGAAGCTCTGTGAGAGGCTCCTTGAATCTCGAAAAGTACTTTTTGTTGAACGTATTAGCACTAAGACCGAGTGCATGAATGTTCTCTTTTTTTGTTGTCGACATAAAAAAATTTTTATAGTCAAACAGATATATTCCAAAAAGAAAAAGAAACAGACCAAGACTACCTGGAGTTTTTTCCTCTTTTCGGACTAGGGATTAAAGCTAGGATCTGCAAGACTTAAAGCTTATAAATATGGATGCCCGCCATCATTTACACAATCTTGCATCGATGGGAGACATTCTACTAGTTTTATGATCTTTTGCAAGTGTATATCTATTGCCAACCTATACAAATAGTTGTATACTAGTAATTGAATGAAAACACTACTGCTCCTACCGGCGGAGCTTCAAATTGCCGGAGGACTGTTCATTATTGCGGTCCTAATGTTCGTTTGGTACCTCCCGGCACTATGCCGGAAGTCCAGCGGGTGGTAAAAGTCACACGACCCACTAATCACAACCGGAAGCCTAAAGCTCTCCGGTTCGTTTTTTACCTCTCCACTCCTCTATCTTCTTATGATCTCCTGAGAGAAGAATTTTTGGAACTCTGTATTTTTTACCTTTATACTCAAAAACTTCCGGTCTTGTATATACCTCACTCGTTGCAATTCGTTCTTCTTCTCTAGAATCAAAGTTACCGAGCACTCCCTCAATCTGCCTTGAAATACTGTCGATCAAAATCATGGCAGGCACCTCTCCGCCGGTAAGCACGTAGTCTCCAATAGATACATCCTCCATTTTAAACACCTTCTTGATTCTCGCATCTATCCCCTCGTACCTTCCACACACCAAAACAATATCTGTATATGTTCCAGAAACTTTTTTTGCATAACTTGTATCAAACTTTTTTCCTGAAGGAGAGAAGAATACAATCTTTACCTTTTTCTTCTTTTGTACAGCTTTCGAAATAGCCTTAATAATAGGTAGCGCTTCCATCACCATCCCAGGCCCACCCCCAAACGGCTTGTCGTCTACCCGAAGGTAAGGCTTCTCTTTCCCCTTCTGAACCTTTGTTGGTGTTACAAAGTCACGAGGATTATAAAAATCTACCTTTATTTTTTTCTCCCTGACCGCCCGCGCCAAAATTGACTCGGATAGATATCCGGCGACCAAGTCAGGAAATAAAGTGACGACATGAAAATGCATAAAGGGGTTTAAAGTTAACATTTGTTAGTTTATAGTGAAAAAAAATTTAGTCAAAAAAAATCCCCGCATGCGGGGATTTTTTTTACCATCAACCGTAACCTAAGATATATATTAGATTTTCAATTCTTCCATTGCTTCATCTACAGATTTCATTGTAGGAGAAACACTTTCTCCACGCTCTGGTCTATCTTCTCTTGTGTATCCTTCTGGTTCGTTAATCTTGAGATTAACTCGAGCATTGTTTTTCATACCAACAACTCGAAGTAGAGTTCTAATAGCTTTTGCTGTGTTTCCAGCTCGTCCAATAACCTTACCCATGTCGCCAGGATCAACAGAAAGAGTGAGTAATACACCCATTTCATCTACCGTTCGAGCAATCTTTACTGCATCTGCTTTTTCAACAAGCGCCTTTACTACAAATTCGAGAAACTGATAGTCTTTTTCTTGCATAGTATATTTATGAATTTTTTAATTTAAGAATGTCGCAGTCGACCTCGGAAAAGTAAAAGAATTTCCTTCGTTCTGCTTAAAGGAAATTCTACTACAAAGTAATACCTAAAATCAACAGCTAAGCTGTTTTAACTTCTTCTGTTTTTGGAGGAGACTTTCGAGGAAGAACGTTTTTCTTTTTTCCTTCAATAATCTTGTTTGAAACAAAAAGATTGTGCACTGTATCAGAAATCTGTGCCCCCATCTTCATCCAGTGAAGCACTCTATCTTTCATAATGTTTGTCTTGTTTTCAAGACGAGCATCATGACTTCCAAGAATTTCTAAAAACCGTCCACTTTTAGTGCTGTTTTTTGAGTCAGTTAACACAAGACGAAATGTCGGTTCGTGCTTTCTTCCTACTCGTTGTAATCGAATTTTTAACATGTGTGAAATACTAACAGATATAAGGTTTTTGGTCAACCAA
>JANMMK010000045.1:0-1566 GCA_031373235.1 bacterium
CAGTAGAGAAGGAACATTAGATGGTCTGTATTGTATTAAAGACACGAAGGACAACCGAGAAAAACCTTGGTCAGTATACTGGCAAGAGCATGGCGTTAAGTATGATATTAAAAATTTTGAAACGGAAGAAGAGGTGTTGAAATGTTTAGAGTATCGAAGGTTACAGGGTAAATAATATGAAAAAAACTTAAATAATAATCTCGGTTTCGACAGTACTTACCCAGAGTGGAGAACAAAGTAGTTGATTAAGCAGCTTGATCAGTTTCAATGACTTCTACGCGAGTGAGAATTTCTTGTGCATTTTTTCTGATAGTTTGCCGAAGAAGAGCATCTGGATGCTCCTTCAGTAGGTATACCAGCTTCAGTAGCTAGTGCTCTAAGAATGCTAGGGATTGCAGTTTCGTATGCATCACCGGCTAAAGCTTGTAGTACTTCTAAATTTTCTTGAGTAACTCTAATGATTTTTGGACCTGTTTCTTCATTCATAGTCTATATATTATACTGCAATGTGTGAAAAAAGAATATATAAAAAAAAAGAAGCTTCCTGACTCTCCTGGGTTATATTTTTTTCTTGGTAAAAATAAGAAGATTCTGTATATCGGTAAAGCCACTAGTTTAAAGGATAGGGTAAAGAGTTATTTTGCTAAAGATATTGGTTCTGTGCGTAGCCCCTTAATCCAGAAAATGACCGAAGATGCAGTGTCTTTGGATTTTAAGAAAACAAACTCGGTACTCGAAGCACTCCTTCTCGAAGCTGATTTGATAAAGAAATTTACTCCACCTTACAATACTAAGGAAAAGGATGATAAGAGTTTTAACTGTATTATTTTGACCGACGAAGATTTTCCACAATTACTTATAAAACGAAAAAAAGATATCGACATTTCTACTTCTACACTGATAACTAATCACCTGTCTGCTGATAAGGCAGGCTCAAAACTATTAACTATCTATGGTCCTTTTGCGAGCTCAACACAACTCAAAGTTGCACTTAAAATAATTAGAAAGATATTTCCATATAGAGATGAAAAATGTAAATTAAATTCTAAGCGTCCCTGTTTTAATTATTCAATTGGTCTTTGTCCCGGAACCTGTATTGGTATTATAGAAAAGCATTGTTATGCAAAAAGAATCAAAAGACTCATGTTATTACTATCAGGAAAAGTTTCTTCTGTAGTGGCTGATCTCGAAAAAGATATGAAAAAATTGGCAAGTAAGAAAGAATTTGAAGCGGCGAAGATACTTCGAGATAAAATATATGCGCTTGAACACATTCAGGATATCGCTCTTATCGGAGAAGACCAAAAAGTCTCAGGTATTAGAATAGAAAGTTTTGATATTGCTCATTTTGGAGGTAAAGATATGGTGGGGGTGATGACGGTGGTAACGGATGGTTTTGCTGACAAAGCAGAATACAAAAAATTTATTATCCAAAACTTTTCTTCCTCAAACGATACTGGGGCACTAAAAGAAGTCCTCGAAAGAAGATTTAAGCATACAGAGTGGGTGATGCCTCAAGTGCTAGTAGTAGATGGAGGTCCTTTACAGCTTTCTGTTGCAGAAAAA
>JANMMK010000089.1:0-6891 GCA_031373235.1 bacterium
CTTCTTTATTTGAGTCACCACACAGGTACTCAGGTGATTTTCCATAAGAAAGTTCTCAACACCAGAAAGTGCCTGCTTCACAGCAGACGTTTGTGTGATTACATCGACGCAATAAGCATCTTTCTCGATCATGTCTTGTAATCCTCGCACTTGACCCTCAATAATTTTTAATCTCCGAACAAGCTTTTGTTTTGATGGATTCATATGCTTAGTATATACCCTATGGGGGTATTATAGCAAATAGCAATAAAGATTGAGTTCAACAAGGATAATCTTGACACAATAAAAGTAATATTGTTTTTTGTGGTATACTTTAGGTATGAAAAATACCAAAACAGTTTCCATTCTAATAGTAGTTGTAAGTCTGCTGGTATTAGGGTTAGTAGGATATTTCCTTAGTGACAAGAACAAAGAAATAGCGCCCGTAATTGAACCTACCACTTCTAGTACCGCTGTCGTATATAGCAATAGCGACTTTGGATTTACATTTTCTCTACCCGAAAGTTGGAGAGGATATTCTGTTGTAAAAAGCACATGGGAAGGAAATCCACTAACGGCTACCAGTACAAAACAAACAGGAACTAAACTTTTGATCCGTAATCCAAAATGGACTTCAGCACTCCCATATCAGGATATTCCTGTGATGGTTTTCACTGTGTCACAATGGAATTCATATATTGCTGGAAATTTCTCGGTAGGAGCCGCACCTATTCTTGCACGTGAGCTTGGAAGAAATAATCTGTATGTACTCGCTCTTCCTGCACGCTGGAACTTTGACTACAGTGAAGGATACGAGGAAGCAGAGAGCATCGTAAAATCAAACCCGCTTAAAGCATTTAATGTGCAAACCGGTGTTTCTGGGAAATTAAATACGGACATTATCTGCGAAGGATCTCTTTCGTATATGACATTCCCTGACAGTGCGAGCGCTAATAAATTTGTTGCAGAGTGCAAAGAAGGCAACCATCCTGAGGTTATCGAGAAG
This sequence comes from bacterium, assembly GCA_031373235.1. Lineage (GTDB taxonomy): Bacteria > Patescibacteriota > Minisyncoccia > Phycocordibacterales > CAIRYW01 > JANMMK01. The sequence continues at coordinate 986 of JANMMK010000089.1, forward strand.
TATAAGGCTGAAATGAATGTGCCGAACGGAGCCGATATTTAATCCTAAATATAAAACACATGACTCAAATCTTTCAATTTCTTGGATCTATATTTATTCCTTACCCTTATCTAGCGCTATTACCTGCAATCGTCTTTGGCTTTCTGTATTTCAAATCAAAAAGCAAAACAATCCTCGTAACGACTGCTTTGTGGGTGATTTATGCAATATATGAAGAATTGCATTTACTAAGAATTGTCTGTTCCGGAGAATGCAATATAAGAACTGACCTATTCCTCTTCTATCCTGTTCTTATCGTTGTATCAATAATTGCTTTGGTTATAGGGATCAAACATTTTACCAAGGCTAAGGTCTAAAGTTAGCCATCTCTTCAGCCGTTGGTCGCACTATTCCAAAGAAACCTTGCTTAATATTTGGTAGCCAAATGTGGGCTTTATTGGTCTTCCAAAAGGTTCCTATTTCTCGTGCAATGTCGAACAAAAAAACTGCAAAGTTTTAAAACCTGTAATGATTCCCCATTTGAAACGACTCCTATGTTAGGTCTATTATTAAATAATAAAATTAAAAAATATGACAACAATTATTAACCCTTCTTCTGGAGACAATTCAAGTTCTGGTGTTGGTTTGGTGCTAGGAGTTATTTTATCCCTTGTACTTATTGCTCTCTTTTTTATATATGGTTTTCCAGCTATGCGCAACAACAACGCAGCTCCAAAAGACGATATTAACGTAAATATCGAGTTGCCTAAGAAAGACGTGCAGCCTACTTCTTCAACCCCATCTCCTTCTCCAGGTCTTACTGGTTTCTAATACTACTACTTAACAAAAAAGTGCTTCTATTTTAGTTACAAAATAAAATTTTATGATATTACAAATTCTTCTTGTTATAGTAGTCCTCTGGGTTATCTATACTTATTTGATCCCCCTTCTTCCTGAACAAGTCAGAAAACCAATAAGGATTGTTTTGATCGTCCTTGTTATTATCTGGCTCCTACGAATTGCTGGATTAGGTTTTTAGTACATGTAATTACTCTATTCCTGGCTACGACTTACTTGTTAAAAGTTACAGACTACTAATTAAAAATCGCTCTAGGTCTTCCGACCTAGAGCGATTTTTTTACAAAAAAGATTATAACAGAGTCGGACACATGCCAGATTTTATAGCTTTATTTAGATTTTGTGCCTTGCCCGTGTTTTAGACTATGTATAAAGTAACGCTTCTTAAGTGAACCCTCATCACCATATTTCACAAATGATTTCTCGTGTAGAGAAGGAATATATCCTCGTGTCTCTAAGTGAGCTATGGCGCAAAAATAGTCTTCAGTCATACCCGCAATTGTAGAAGTATAGTGCAACCATCCATTCACATATCCACAATAGGCACATCCGATTTTTTCATACCATGTAAGATATGGAAGCTTTTCCCTATCAGCAATTCTAATGTATTGAGAGCGCTTTATGCACTTCATTCCATAGATAGGAAAAGCAATTCGATGATACATCTCAACAAAAATATCCGCAATAATAATAGGAATTAGTATCAACCAAATCAAAGGTAATGCTACAAGATAAAGTAAGATGAAGTTCTTTGAGCCACGCTCTTGAATTAGGTACATATAAAAAGGTTTAATTCTATTGAATAGATAACTATACAGACGCACCATACCCCATAAACATTACAATAATAGCTTCGAACCCTACCCGCGGAGTACTGGGGTATATTCTGACCTTATTTATTCAGTATTTAGTGCAAGCTTAGAAAAAGCGTAACTTAAAAGGAACGTCTTACTATCCGCACTTGCTTTATTGCCCATTTTACTAAAGCTCGAGTTTTTCTTGAGGATCAAGCTCTAGACCATCTTTAATAAAAAAATCAATTTCTAAAGTAGAGTCTTTTAAGGAATCGACTTTAATATCTTTATCGAACAAAACTGTTTCGGGATTAAATTCGTCAAATATTTTTACATGCATAACAACTTCTTTTGTGTTAGAGGTTACGATAGGGCCAATTTTTACAGTATTTTTAGCTTGCTTCACTTTTAAGTACCTATTTATAAGCAAACCAATGTTTCCAGCATATGGATGTTCTATTAATGAAACAGAATTTACAAAACTATCATTTACAAAAATATCAGAATTAAAGTTTTCACCTTTAATTTGGAAAATAAAAGAAGGATTTTTTTTAGAAATAACTTTATCTTTCAAACCGGGACCGACTTCTTTTAAAATAAAATCACCTTTACCATCTTTATAGTTAACTAAATTTAATTCGTATTTAATAGAATTTATAGCAAATTCTTGGTACCCTCCAATATCATTAAAATAAAGATTACTTTCTGTTGAAAGATTTTTGACTTCTGAACCGTCAGGATTTCTATTTGAAATAAGTCCATTCCAAACAACATTAACCATATATACATCGTGGGGATGTTTTTCTATACCTGTAACAGGGTCTTTTGAAAAAGGGACTGTTTCAGTTGAAAAATTAAAGGAAATATTTTTATAATAAACAGAGCTTTTTGATTCTAAAGAAAATACTTTTCCAAGTTCAATGGAACCTTTATTTCTTTGAGTGAAAAAGTAAACTAGAAAAAGAACGAGTCCGATACAAACAATAATAAGTACTGTTTTCATTTTCATAAAATAATAAATACCACTCAATTATATGTTTAAAACTAAAGTGGGTAAAGCTTTTGTATACTTGAAATTATGAAAAAAATGAACACATTTTCTGCGACCTGATTAGTGTTTGTATCTGGCAATTATACTGATGGCAGCCTAACTTTGATTGATTATGTAGATCGAATATCATACCAGGTGCAGACCTTAGTATTAATTAATTCCAGCTCCAAAAAAAGTGGAGCTGGAATTTTTACTAAAATTAAGCTGAGAGTTCCTTCAAAGACACTAGAGAACTTTATCTCCTCTAATTACTCTAACTAATATCATTATGACAGCCGCAACAAGGAGAATATGGATAAATCCTCCAATCGTATAAGAAGTAACAATACCAAGTAGCCAGAGAACAATGAGAACAATGAGAACAATGAGAACAATTACAATTGTGTTTAACATATATTTTATTTATTTTCTTGATTATTTAATTTTGTGGCAGCCTCGGGAGTTGAGACTGTCTTACCCATAATAAAAAGTTTGATGATACCTATCGCTATAACCCAGTACACGAACATCGCTAAAAGTGTTACCCACTCAAAAGTACTTCCCGTAACAATCTGACTACTTCGGAAAACAGTAAGAAATGGAGTTGCAAATATATAAGTCACCCCATAAATGAAACTACTAAAACCTGCAACAGGGTTTGCTCCAAGCAATTTTAATACAAACCGAAAAGCCAGTAATACTTCGATTAATCCAAAAAGATACCAGACCACTTGAGTGCCCCGATAGAGAGGCTTTGTACTTGATGATGTATAAGATGAATCCATATATTCTATAAAATTATCTAATCTGTTAAAATAATAATCTGCTTATATTACTAAGTCGTGTGGAAGCGTTTTATATTACAACATTACTAAAAACAATACCTTAGTAATATTAATGACACTGAAACGGCATCACATTTAGTAAAGTCACGGAGGTCGATCTCCGCTTACATTAAAGAACCAACTAAACAAACTAAATTATGAAAAAAAATATCAATTTCTTAAAATACTCACTTCAAAGCCTTACAAGCAAAACATTCGTTCTAGCAGTTATGCTACTCCTCAGTCTTCCTACTCTTTCACATGCTGCAACATATATGTATGTAAACAACATGAACAGCCTACAGACTATTGAGGCTGACAACTCTACAATGGCAATGCTTCGAGCGTCGAATATTGCCTTTCATAGCGGCGTCATACTCCTTAGCTCCCCTTACCAAGTAGGAATGGATACAAGTCTGTTTCGAACAATGATCAACAACTTATCAGTAGATACTAATAATACAAGCGCAGTAGTAAAATGGGATACAACCATAAATACTTCAGCGTCTATCTATTACAGTACTAATCCCTTAGTACTCACAGAGGCCACCAATGGCTCAAGTATCAATATCTCTGGCGCAAAACTTATTGCTAATAGTGACCTACGAACAAGCCACTTTGTAAACCTAACAGAACTTCAACAAAATAGCACCTACTACTACGTAATAGACGTAAAGGATGGATTTGGAAATGAAAGCATTACATGGCCATCTAGTTTCAAAACTAAATAAATAAATTTATAAGTAAAAAATTACCGCCCCTGGCGGTAATTTTTTTGTTGACTGTTTCCCCTTTAAGACTATGATTAAGATATGACATTTGCTCAGACCCTTTTTAAAATAATTAGAATTGCGGTGATAACTTTTTTTATCGTAATTATTATTATAGGAATTTTTGAATTCTACACATTATTTAGTAAGCCAAAGACTGAAGTAAACTTGAGTCAATCTTCAGTGGTACTCGACATGCAATCACTCAACCGCCTCGAGACAGCATCGTTTACTATTGAGAAAATAATAGAAGCAGGAACACAAGGCAATGTATTTCAAAACATACTTTATGGAGACAAAATACTTCTTATCGCTCACGCAGAAATTATTGCAGGAATAGATTTTTCAAAATTAAAAACAGAAGATGTTGAAATAAAAAACGGAGTCCTCTCTATTCTACTTCCTGCACCAGAGATACTTGTAAGTACACTCGACAACACAAAGACACGTGTCTATGACAGACGAAGTGGACTACTCACGAATGGCGACAAGGACCTCGAATCAGAAGCTCGTGCGAAAGCTGAACAGTCGATACGACAAAGTGCTTGTGAAGGTGGTATTCTCGTGGTTGCATCTGAAAACGCCACAAAACAAGTAACAACAATATTTCAAACAGCTGGATTTGAGAGTGTTACTGTGACCACCAGAACAGGAGTTTGTCAGTAAATTACCTACTCTTCGTAAACATCACTTTCATTGGACCGTCTGCCTTATTTCTAACTTCGTCATAATCATGGATAGCATCCATATAAAGACTGTAGCCGTACTCATGGTGAGCGCCAGTTTCATCATCTCCTGGATCATGCACGATAAACACCTCTTTACTATCATCAAAACCAATAACAACCGACATATGAAAAGAAGAAAGTGCAGGGTTAAAAGGAATATTTTTGTTGTATAAGCCCATACCGAAGTTCGGTGCAATAACTGGTCTCCCTTCTTTTATCTCATTTTTTATTTCTTCCAGCGTAGGGTTTTCTTTTACCACTACATCAAATGAAGCAAGTGACTCTATAAGTGCCGAAGTTTTTAGAACATTAGAATTATCGTTAGAACCATAGAGTCTGTCCTGTTCATCAAAAAGTGCCTGTAAATATTTTTTTGCCTCAGGCACACCGACGAAAGTACTCCCTTCATAATACTTGTCGACCATCATAATACTTGCTTCCTCGCAGGCATTGCCCCATGGTTTTGTCCATATTTTTTCGGGAGCTTCACTAACATAGGGCACCTCTAGCAACACCGAAGAAAGTGTTTTTTCTGTTGTACCTTCCTGCACTAAGGCTACTTCTGTAGTTTTTACTAAAAGATCAACTGTTTTTTCTTTTCCAGAAAAAAAACTTTGTGTCATAAACACAAGAAAAAATGATCCCGCTAAAAAAGTTACTGATTTCATAAAAAATAACTCTTATATTATCGCATTTTTTCTTACTTATTCTAAATGACAACATTAAAAAGATAGAAGCCCTTATTATGAAAAATAGTCTTTAAAAAAGATCAAAACATCTGCACCATCTCAAAAATCAACCAGAGGTGTTCAGAAAAAAGCTATAAATACTCTATTAAATACACCCATGAACTAATCCGCAACCATAGTGGAATATACCGTTAAGGAAATTTCTGACTGTATTTTTTCTAACTCTTTAAAATC
>JANMMK010000091.1:0-1675 GCA_031373235.1 bacterium
GAGAAATATTATTGGGATCCCAAGTGACACTGAGGTGTATAAACAAAAAGCTGAGGAGGTTTTGGCTGTATTACCTTTTGCGCCATACAAAAAAATATGTGGATCAACAGATGCTGAACTTATTAAATACGGCAGAAACACACTTGGATATGTCAGGGTTATTTATGTAAACATGCTGTATGATCTTGTAGAAAAAATGGGTGCTGATTGGGGGGCGGTGAGGGAAGCCATGGTTGCTGACCCTGATAATGGACCAACATACATGAATCCAATACACCGAAGCGGGAGAGGAGCCGGAGGTGCTTGTTTTATCAAAGATTTTGCTGCGTTTAGAGAGTTATACGAAGAAGTTGTCGGGGATAGTAAAGGAGTTGATATTCTAAAGTCGCTCGAAGCAAAAAATATTGATTTGTTGGTAAAGACTAAAAAAGATTTCGAGCTTTTGAAAGGTGTATACGGTGACTCAATTGTTGATGGAAAATAATATTAGTATGAAGATTCTTATTGTTACCCAGGCAGTTGACCGAAAGAATATTTTTTTGGGTTTTTTTGTCTCTTGGATTAAGGAGTTTTCGAAACATTTTAATGAGGTTCATATTGTTTGTTTGGAAAAAGGGGAACAAGAGCTCCCTCAAAATGTTTTTGTGTATTCAATGGGGAAAGATAGAGAGGCTTCGAAATTTGTCTATTTGTTTAATTTTTATAAATATATTTTTTCTCTCCGAAAAAAATACGATGTAGTGTTGGTGCATATGAATCCTATATACATGCCTCTAGGCATTTTGTTTTGGAAACTGTGGAGTAAAAAAGTGGCACTCTGGTATGCCCACAAGCATGTCGATTTCAAATTAAAGCTCGCAACTTTTTTCACCGACAAAGTGTTTAGTGCATCGAAAGAAAGTTTTAGAATTGATACCCCAAAACTTCTTGTGACCGGCCACGGTATTATGACTGAGGATTTTGCTTTTACGCCAAGGCTTGGAGAGGAAGAAATTAAACTTATTATCATTGGTAGGATTTCAAGTATTAAGCAAACTAAGAAAGCGGTTGAAATCTTGAAAGAGGTTTTAGTTGGTAGAAAAGCGTCTTTAACTATTGTGGGGGATATCGTCACGAAGGAAGATAAAGTCTATAAAGATGAGTTGACCTCTTTTATCGGTGAAGAAGGTTTGACTAAGCAGGTTATTTTTAAGGGAGCTATTCCTCATGATGAGATACCGGGAGTCTTAAAAAACAATAGTATAATGATTCATACCAGTAAGACAGGAAGTGTAGATAAGGTGGTTTTGGAAGCCTTACTTGGTGGAGTGCTTGTCCTTACAGAGAACGAGTCTTTTAAAAAAGCACTTGGACCTGCTGGTATGTTTATGGACGAAACTTCTCCGAAAGTGTATAAAGAAAAGGTTATTAGTTTTAGTGGGGACAAAGAAAAGTTTTTGAAGGCTGTTACGACAGGAAAGAAATGGGTAGAAGATAATCACAGTCTCAAAGCATTGATACCAAAGATAAAAGAAGCATATGAAAAGCTCTATACAAGTAGATAAAAATCATTACAACATAGAAAAATATTCTCACCCAGAGAGATGGGCGAGTTATTATTATCAGCTTAAAGAAGTTTTGGCTTCAAAACCTGAGAGTATTTTAGAAGTCGGGGTGGGGGATAAGGTATTTGGTT
>JANMMK010000025.1:0-2456 GCA_031373235.1 bacterium
GTTACTACTGCAGGAATACCCTCAGGAACAACAGCAATCGCCATCGAAATCGCAGTTAAAATTGCCACTTTAAGTTCTGTGTTTTCAGCAAAAGCTAATATAAAAAATACCGCTAGCGCAGTAAAGCAGGCAAAAATAGTCAACCCCTTACCCACTTTTTTGAGTTCATAAGTAAGAGGAGAAGTTTTTGCTTCTTGTTTTTCGAGTAAAGAAAAAATAGTACCCATTTCTGTATTCTTGCCAGTAGCCACCACCACAGCTGTAGCACGACCAAAAACAACCAAAGTATCTTTGTATACCATATTGAGCCGATCACCAACAGGAATACCTTCTTTACCAACAAATGTTGCTGACTTTACAGATGGTTTTGATTCTCCGGTGAGTGAAGACTCAGAAACTTTTAAATGTATCGTCTCAAGCAAAAAAGCGTCTGCAGGAACCTTGTCACCAGTCTCCAGAATAATAATATCTCCTGGCACAAGTTTTTCGGCTCCAATAATAGATGGCACGCCATCTCTTATGACCTTTGCTGATGACCCAGATAACTTTTTAAGTGCTGCAACTGCATGGTCAGCTTTTTTTTCTTGAAAGTAACCCATGCATGCATTTGCCACCACAATAAACAAAATCACCACTCCGTCTTTGATTTCACCAATGGCAAGTGAAAAAATTGCAGCAACCAAAAGCACGATCATTAGAAAATCTTTGAAGTGAGCAAAAAATTTAACATACCAGGCTTTTTGTTTTGCATCTGGCATAGCATTTGGCCCATACAAAACTTCCCGTTTTTCTACTTCTGTCTTTGATAATCCTGTCTGACCCGATACATCAAGTGTGGCAAGTACTTCAGATGGAGTACTTGTATAATAATTTTTTTTCATAGCTAGTTAGAGATATTAAAAAAACTGACCGTTGATAATGGCCAGTTATAATTAATACTACTTCTTCGTTTTTAGGTGCTTTAATACTTAATAAAAGTATTAAAGACGTGCCACCTATCACTCGGTAGTATTCAAGGCGAAGATATTATAACAAGAATAAATAATCATTCAACGTATTTTGTATACCGATTTTATTTTACCTCTTCAGAGTAAACACAAAAATCCAACTCTTGGTCCGGGAAACACTTTGTAATAAAAAACTTCCCCAAACGGCTTACATACTAAGCGCCTTGCGACTTATTAATTTAATAAAATATGTAATGAATAAAAATATAGTAATTAGTGTACTAACAATAGTTCTCGTGATTTTCTTAGGATATCTTGCTCTTAATAACCTTCCCAAACAACCATTGGTTGATGACGAAACTGAAACAGTGGATACAACATCTACACTTCCATTACCTCCTGTAACAACAGTGCGAGAAGTTAGAGTTCCTACAATAGATAAAGGTTTCAACGCTATTCCCTCAAATTCTACTGCGGTAGTTTCAGGGAAAGTAACACCGAACGGTGCGCCAACTACCTATTGGTATGACTATGGTCTTACAGATTCAGTTGGCATCAAAACAAGCATTCAAAATTTAGGATCAGGATTTAATGCCATAAACACACCTGGTTATATTACAGGACTTCGTGCCAATACAAAATATTACTTCCGCCTTAGTGCAGAAAACCGTCTTGGTCTTGTGCATGGCACAACTTACGAGTTCACCACCAACAACACTCCAGCGCCTCAAGGATCAGCACCAAGCATACAAACAAGTGGCGCAACTGATGTTGACCGAGACTCCGCGAAAGTAAACGGTAAAGTAAACGCAAACGGACATGCAACTGACTCCTGGTTTGAATATGGTGAAGATGATTCACTCGGCGATACTACAGACTTTAAATCTATCGGAAGCAAACAAGTATCACTTTCAGTTTCAGCATCAATTTCTAGCTTAAAACCTTTAACAAAATATTACTTTAGGTTAAATGCCCAAAATCAATATGGTACAGTAATTGGTTCTCTACAAACTTTTACTACAGACGGACCATCAAACGAAGGTAAGCCAAGTGTAAAAACTAACCCGGCAAGTAACATCAAAGACTCCTCAGTCACCCTTAATGGAACTCTAAATCCTAATGGAGCAGATACAACATACTGGTTCGAATATGGAAAAGATTCTACTCTAGAAAAACTTCTTATTTCAAGCACTCCAACTCAATCAATGAACGAAAGTCATGCAGAAACAGGTGTCGAAGACTCTGTAAATAATCTTAGTAAAAACACAAGATATTACTACAGCTTATTGGCTCGAAACCAATACGGTACAGTAAAAGGTAGTATCATGTATTTTAAAACTACGAACTAAATAGTAAAATCCCCCAGGCCAAAGGCCTGGGGGATTTTTTTTATAATTTTTTTTGCTATTTTTTCAATCACTATCGAACCCCTTATTCCTATAACAAAAAAACCACCTAAACCTAGGTGGTTTTTGAACACATTTCTACTTTCTTGAAAAAAATTGAGTT
>JANMMK010000097.1:0-22317 GCA_031373235.1 bacterium
GGATCTATATATATTGCTGGAGGAGCTCCTGCTTTGTCATCAGGAAAAGACAAATTTGGAGATGTGTTTCTTGGTCTTACAGCTTCTGGTGTATCAGGAGGAAACGTATTCATCGGCCCAACATCAACAGCATTTGCAAGACTTTCTGTCTCTGCAACTTCAACTGCAAACGTAAACCTCTTTGCACTCCAGAGTCCAACGACTGCCGGACTTGCAACTTCAACAGTCTTTGTAGTGGATGCGAATGGAAATGTGGGAGTGGGGACATCGAGCCCTTATGCGAGGCTTTCTGTTGCAGGCAGAATCGTTGGAGAATACTTCACCGCAACCTCAACTACAGCAACCTCAACTATTTCTGGATTTCTTGATGTGCTTGGAACAGGTATAAATGCAACCTCAACATTTTCTTCCAATCTGTGGGTTAAAGGTTCTCTTCAAATCGGACCAGGATCTATTTATATTGATACAGATAAAATTGCGTCAACTAACGGTAGGTTGTTTCTTAGTAGCACAGGAACTTCGACTATTACCGGGACAACAACTTTTGGAGGACCAGTATTTTTGAATGGTCTAAATACTACTGGAAGTGTGCTGGGGCTCATCGGGGCAGCTTGTCTTGATAGTGCAACAAATGAAGTTAAAAACTTTACCGGTATTGGTAGTTGCGTGGTTTCAAGTCGAAGATTCAAAGAAAATATTCTCGATATTACACATGGGCTTGATTGGGTTAAATTAATGCGACCGGTGACTTTTGACTACAAGACAAATCAAGTCCCAAGTCTTGGTTTTATTGCAGAAGAAGTAGATGAAATAAGTCCCCTGCTTACTGCCAGAGATGCCAGGGGTGATATCTATACAGTTCGCTACGAATTAATTTCTGCAGTACTTACCAAGGCTATTCAGGAGTTAGATGTAAACTTTACGGCACTTCAAGATGAGGTTCGAGGAGAATCTTTTGTCACTCGAATATATGATGCTGTAGTCGCAAGGTTTAGAGTTGTTAGCACTTATTTTAAATCTGTTTTTGTCAAAGAATTGCACATCGAAGAAAAACTTTGTGTGGACGAGGTGTGTATTACTAAGGATCAGTTGAAACAGATGCTTATGAGTAATGGTGCAAGCATTGGCGGAGGAACTGTTCCGGTTCCTGTACCAAACAATACTTCAACTACAACAACCGAAGAAAATACTCCAACAATAACGGAAGAAAGTGTTCCTTCAGAAGAAGTTCCGCCAGCTGAAATTATTACAGAACCTGAACCAGAGACGTCTCCTATCCCAGAACCAGAGGTGATAATAACTCCAGAACCAGAAACACCATAAATCTTTCGGATTGAGGTGTTTGTAAGGTAAAATAAATAAGTATGGAAAAAAATAATACGCTTGAAAAAATAGTATTTTCTTCTCCTCTAGAAGAGATTAAATATCTGAGGGAGCGTATTTTACTCGGCGAGAAAAAACTTGAAGAAAAAAACCTTGCTCCAGACAGGGAAGGAGTGATCCGAAGTGAAATTCGAAAGTATGCAACGGGGCACCCTGATGAGGTACTTGAAAAAGGTTACAGCATGCTTGAAACACAAGCTCGGGAAATAGTCCTTGAACTAGCTCCTGAAACTCATGATAAGAAAATGGAAGAACTCCTTGGTATCCTTGAGGTAAACGGACTTCGTAATTCACTTCATATTCTTTCCTTGATGCAAAATCCTCACGTGAGTGACGACTTCCATAGATTTTTAGTTCAGTACATTAAATCGGGGCTTCCTATTAAAGATCTGAAAGAAGGAGAAAAATTATCGAAAACTCTAAGGCACACTCTCTTTGAGGTTGCACTTCCGATGGAAGAAGATGAGGGTAAAAAACCTTTGAAAGAGTTACTCGCTTCGATGGAACAGTTTCTCTCTGGTATTGTATCAGTTCAAAATAATTTGAAAGATGACTCAATTACTCTTGAGATTGCTAACCCTGAAGGGACAACAGAAGCTATTTTTTTTGTTTCTGTGCCGGACACTCAGAAAGAAGTATTCGAGAAACAATTGTTCGCAATTTTTCCGAAAGCTCGAATGTTCGAAAAGAAGGATGACTATAATATTTTTAACTATGATGGCGTCACTGCTTGTGCGGAGGCGCATTTCTCTCATAATGGTATTTTTCCGATTAAAACTTATGAGGCACTAGAATATGATCCCCTCAATATTCTTCTTAATGCTTTTTCAAAGATTGACAGAGATGGAGAAGGGGCATCGATACAATTAGTTATTTCACCTGACTTTGATGGTTATTTAGGAAGATTTAGGGAAGCTCTTTATCAAATAGAGCGTGGTGTACCTCTTGAAAAAGCAATAGATATTGGGCATGGTATGTTGTCTGACTTAGGAAAGACAGCAAAGAATATGTTTATCGGAGGGTTAAAGGATATGGTGTTTGGAGGTAGCAAAGAAGTCAACCAAGAAAAAGAAAAGTCACAAACTTCTAAAATGCTCACTGCGGAAATAGAAAAGAAAGTTTCTGTACCAATTGTGCATGCAAATATTAGAATTGTTGCTTCAGCAAAAACTTCTCTTCGGGCAACTGAAATACTTTCTTCACTCGAAGCTTCTTTTAATCAGTTTCATAATACGTTTGGAAACAGAATCACCTTTGTTCATGTTCCTGAAAAAAACAAAGGAGCATTTTTAGAAAGTTTTTCTTTTAGAGAGTTTAACGACGGGCATAGTTTACCTTTGTCCCTTAGAGAAGTTACCTCGGTGCTTCACTTTCCAACAGCAAGTACAACAACTCCAAATCTTAAAATTTCTAAATCAGCTACTGCTCCTGCCCCAATTGGAATGGCGAACACAGGAGTTTTACTTGGTATGAATAACGACAGAAATACACTAACAAACATTTTTATGTCTCCTGAAGACAGACTTCGCCATATGTATGTTGTTGGACAAACAGGAACTGGTAAAACAACTCTACTCAAGAATACTATTATCCAAGATATCAAAAATGGAGAAGGTGTCTGTATGATTGACCCACACGGAAGTGATATTGAAGATATTTTGGCGAATATTCCCCCAGAAAGATATGAAGATGTTATTTATTTTGACCCTGGCTATGCAGCGCGTCCTATGGCACTTAATATGCTTGAGTACGATGAAAGATTTCCTGAACAGAAAACTTTTGTCGTTAATGAGATGATGTCTATTTTTAATAAGCTCTTTGACATGAAGACCGCTGGTGGACCAATGTTTGAACAGTATTTTAGAAACTCAGTATTGCTTGCTATGGATGATGTTGAGAGCGGTAATACACTTCTTGATGTTTCTCGGATACTTGCTTCAAAACAGTTTAGAGATTTAAAGATTTCAAAATGTAAAAATCCTATTGTGGTGCAATTTTGGACTGAGATTGCTTCCAAAGCAGGAGGAGAAGCATCGCTCGCAAACATTGTCCCTTATATAACTTCAAAGTTTGATGTCTTTTTGACTAACGATATTATGCGCCCAATTATTTCTCAAGAGAAATCAAGTTTTAATTTTAGGGAAATAATGGATACGAAAAAGATTCTTCTTGTGAATCTATCTAAAGGAAGACTTGGAGATATTAATGCAAATCTTATTGGTCTTATTCTGGTAGGTAAAATTCTTATGGCGGCATTATCCCGAGTGGACTCTATCGGTAAAGATTTACCACCGTTTTATCTTTATATTGATGAGTTTCAAAATATTACCACCAACTCAATCGCACAAATTCTTTCAGAAGCAAGAAAGTATAAGCTATCACTTACTATTGCGCATCAGTTTATTGCTCAGATTAGTGATGAGATAAAAGATGCGGTATTTGGGAACGTTGGCTCTATTGCGTCATTTAGAGTGGGAAGTGATGATGCAGAGTATCTCGAAAAACAATTTCTTCCAGTTTTTACCGCTAAAGATTTGATGAACCTTGATAATAGAAATGCATACATGAAGTTGCTTGTATCAGGAAAACCAGTTCGTCCATTTAGTATGGAGACGATGCCTCCTCCAAAAGGAGATAATATGCTTGTTCCAAAACTGAAAGAACTTTCTTATCTTGTTTATGGAAAAGATAAAGGTGAAGTTGAGCTTGAAATCATGAAAAAGTATGAGAAGAAGGAAGTTGTCCCTTCTCCGATGTTACCACAGACACCTAATCCTTTTGGTGGAGTACAGAAGTTTCCACCTCAAACACCAGCACCAATCCCTCAGGTAAAAACATAAAATCTCGCTTAAAGCGAGATTTTATGTTTACTATCAACTTACTACCTATCAAACTACCAACTCCCTATTACTTCTTCTTTGTTTGTGTAAAGTGTTCGTGTGCTGTTTCGTAGCTGTATAGTTCTCCTTCACTAAACCAGTGTGCGATTTCGAGAGTTGCTTCTGCAGTGTCTCCTGATGCGTGAATAAGGTTTGGAATACCAACATCATTACTATCAGCATGTCCGAAACTCATGTGAGCGTAGTCTCCTCGAATTGTCCCTGGAAGGGCACTCTTTGGCTCTGTTGCTCCTACCATTTTTCTAACCAATGCCACCGCCTCAATACCTTCAAGTACGAAGGCAATTACTGGCCCTGAATTCATCATTGAGAGTGTAACATCGAAGGCCTTTTGTCCTCTTCTTGAAACCATTTTTCCAATATTTTCGTAGTGATGGAAGTAGTGATCGTAAGAAGGTTGGAGCATTTTTGTGCCAACAATTTTAAGTCCTGCTTTTTCAAATCTAGAAAGTATTTCTCCAACGATTCCTCTTTGTACAGTGTCGGGCTTTAGTACGACAAGTGTTTTTTCTATATGCATAAATGTTTCTTTAATTTCTATTAAATAATATAAGGGTCAGTATAGCAGAAAAAGCTTTTGTTTCCAGTATTTTATAAGCGGAAAGATAAAATACTTTTATGTAGAGTTGTCAATTATTTGTCCACTTGTCCTCTTTGGTAGGAGGCATATAATTATTGGTAGGTAATCCAAAGATATTGCTTAAACTGTATTGTGTCAAAAGGGAGCTTAACTTTGAAAACACTTTGGTGTTTTCTCGAGAGCACCCACCTACAAGCTAGGTTTGATGCAATACTCTAGGGTTACCTAACAAACACTGCTCACTTTTGTGAGGAGTTTTTGTTTTTAGTGTCGGTACATCGTATAATATATTTATGCGGATTGCATGTATGACAATTTTTATTTCATGAGAAAAATTTCTTTTTTATTTTTAATATTAGTAACGGCTTTAGTACTTATGGTGTACCACGCTGTTGCCACAAAACTTCATCTATACTGGACTACTAATTGGATTGACATGCCGGCACACGTGCTTGGAGGAGTATTATCAGGACTTATTATATTTTTTGCCCTGTCTTTACTCCAAAGAAAAACAACTTTTTTTGGCATAATAATTCTTTCATTTTTTATTGGAGCTTGTTGGGAAGTTTTTGAGTGGAGATTTGGTTTAATCGCTGTCACGGATAAGTTTTTTTGGGTGGATACGATCGGAGACATTGTTTCGGATTTAGTTGGAGCATATATTTCTTATTTATATATAATCAAAAACATACATGGAATCAAAGAAGCTTAAACTTACTTTTGCGACGGGAGTAACCACTGTGACGGGTGCAAACTTTCTTTTGGAGACGGTAGAGCCGGAATTAAAAGTTAAAATACTCGTTGACTGTGGCATGGAACAGGGAAGTAGTGAGGCGGAGAAGAATAATCGTATGCCGTTTGCTTATGATCCTACAACCATCGATTATCTTTTAGTAACACACGCACACATCGATCACATTGGTCGTATTCCCAAGCTTGTGAAAGATGGTTTTAAAGGAAAAATATTTTCAACACCAGAGACAAGGGCACTTGCACCACTTCTTCTTGAAGATTCAGCACATCTTTTAGAGGGAGAAGCAGAGAGAAAGGGTTTGCCTGTTTTATACAATATGAATGATGTGAAGAAAGCTTTTACTTTGTGGCACGAGATTCCTTACCACACCAGCACAAAGCTTCATGGTGGATTTGATATATACATAAAAGACGCAGGACATATTTTGGGTTCAGGTATGTATGAAATTACTTATAACGGTAAAAAAATTCTCTTTTCTGGGGACCTAGGAAACTCACCAACTCCACTACTCGAAGATACGGAACAAATTACGGGAGAAACATACGTTGTTATGGAAAGTGTATACGGAGATAGAAATCATGAGTCACATGCCGAGAGGAGAGATAAGCTTGAAAATGTGATTGAAGATACTATTCGGGAGGGTGGAGCACTTGTGGTGCCATGTTTTTCTTTAGA
Source organism: bacterium (assembly GCA_031373235.1). Classification (GTDB taxonomy): domain Bacteria; phylum Patescibacteriota; class Minisyncoccia; order Phycocordibacterales; family CAIRYW01; genus JANMMK01. Next base: position 6,293 of record JANMMK010000097.1, read on the forward strand.
AAAGACGCAGGTCATTCTTCATGAAATAAATAACCTTGTAGAAGAAGGTCGTGTTCCTTCGGTCCCAGTATTCTTGGATTCACCACTCGCTATCAAAGTTACGGAAATTTATAGGAAGTTTCAGAAAAATTTCAATATCGAAGTAAAAGCTGAAATAAAAGAAGGTGATGATATATTTAATTTTAAAAATCTCCGCCTGATTCAAAGCTCAGAAGAATCAAAGCAGTTACTTGATGTTCCAAATCCAAAAATTATTATTGCTGGAAGTGGTATGTCTAATGGAGGAAGAGTTGTGCACCATGAGATAAACTATTTACCAGATCCAAAAAGCACGATTCTTTTGATCGGGTATCAATCTCACGGTACACTCGGAAGAAGGATTCAGGAAAAACCAAAGTCGGTAAGAATTTTAGGGCAAGAGATTTTGGTTAGGGCAAAAATTGTTCAGATAGATGGTTACTCTTCACATAAGGACAGTGATCATTTGGTTTCTTTTGTTTCGGACACCAGAGATTCTGTTAAGAAAGTCTTTCCAGTCATGGGAGAGCCAAAGAGTTCAATTTTCTTAGCACAGAAAATTCAAGATAATCTTGGTGTTGAAGCGTATCATCCACAAGATGGAGAGTCGGTACTATTAGATTTTTAACTTTTTAAGTATAATGATAGACAATATGCAAAAATGTGAAATAGATGAGACAAGACACGAACACTTTAAGGTAAAAATCTGTGTTTCTGGCACAGCGGAGATGACCTTTCTTCCGCCCCGAGTACACACTATTGCCAAAGAGCTCGGAAGACAGATTGCACTCCAAGGCGCAGCAATTACAACCGGGGCAACAACAGGTTTTCCTTTTTGGGCAGCAATGGGGACGAAAGAAGCGGGAGGTATGTCTATAGGACTCTCTCCAGCACGGAATGAAAAAGAACACTCTGAAGGATACAAACTTCCTTTAGATTATATGGATATAATCATCTATACAGGGTTCGGGTATCCAGGGAGAGATTTATTTTTAACTCGTTCTTCAGATGCAATTGTCTTTGGTCCAGGAAGAGTAGGGACTTTTCATGAATTTACTATTGGTTACGAAGACGGGAAACCACTTGGAGTGCTTGAAAGTGATGATTGGGAGACAGATAAGATAATCAAGACAATTCTTGAAAATAGTCATCGTGGTTCTGAAAATGTTATTTTCGATAAAGACCCAAAACGCCTTATAGAAAGGATTGTAGAAATGGTAAAAAGAAAAAAGGTTAACGATACACACTGTAAAGATCTTCCGTAAGTAAGAAGTGAGGTAGAGGGATAGGTATTAGCTTGATAGTAAAGAATAACAAGAAAAAAACCTCGCCTTAAGGCGAGGTTTTTTTCTTGCTATCAAACTATGTACTAGCAATTCTATCCAACTTGTCTTACGTTATTTAATTTTCTCTACCACTTTTTGGAATGAGGTAGGAGCTGTTTCTGCGAGGAGAGCAAGAATTTTTCTATCAAGTTTGATGTTTGCTTTTCTAAGTGTTCCCATGAATTTACTGTATGAAAGACCTTGTGCTTTGAGAGGAATAGAAATCATGACATTCCATTGTCGTTTCTTATCATTCTTTTTGTCCTTTCGGTGAGCAAATGCATATCGTCCAGCGTGTACAATGGCTTCGTATGCTTGTTTCTCTTTATTGCCACGACCAAAACGATACCCTTTGGTCATTTTTAATACGTTTCTTCTTGTTTTCAGTGCGTTAACACCTTTCTTTACTCTTGTCATGATAGTTTAAGCTTGAATAAATCTACTTCGTGATTTATTGGTCATAATAAAATTGCCTAGTCGCTTTTTAGCAAGTTGTTTGTTTCGTGACTCTTTTGCATTGAAGTGGTTTTGACCCGCTTTTCGTGCTTTGAGTTTACCGTTTTTTGTTATTTTGAGACGTTTGTTGAAAGACTTGTTTGTTTTCATGATAATAAAATTAGGGCATCTCCACCCGTCACTCCTAATTAAAATAGTGAAGTGTTGGCATCAACTTTACCGATTTTTAGAAAAAAGTCAATTAAAAACAGAGTTATCTTTGTTTTTGGATCTATTTTGATTTTTCAACCACAGTAGAAAGCCCTTTTGGCCCTTTTTTAGGCTCTTCTGCCTTAAAGGCCACGGTAATGAGTTTCAGTATTCGATCTAATCGTTCTTTCAAAAAGTTGAATTCCATGAACTTTGCTCGTCCAACAACATAGAGGTCTATCTTTACTTTGTTGCCCTCATTGAGCCATTCACTAGCTTTTTTGGCTTTTAGCATAAGGTCGTGTTCTCCGGTACCTATTTTAATTTGCAGAGTCTTAACTTCAACACTGTGACTCTTAGATTTTGCAGCTTTTTGTTTTTTATTTTGTTCGTATTGATACTTTCCTGAGTCTCCAATTTTTGCAATAGGTGGCGTGGCGTTCGGAGAGATTTCGATAAGGTCTAGGCCAGACTCCTGAGCTTGTTTGATAGCATCTTCAAAAGAAAGTACACCAAGATTTTCTCCGGTAGGTCCAATAACACGAAGTTCTTTCGCTCTTATTTTGAAATTAATTCTTGCGTCGTTAGTTTCTCTCAAGTGATTTCTTTAAGTAATTAACACTATAACATAATATACATAAAATTCAATCCAACAACATATTTTAAAAAAGGAATCTTTTATGAGAAAAAAATCTGCCGGCAAAGTGTGGTGCACTTTGCCGGCGATGATGTTGAACTTGGCTTTTCGAACTTACGCACCCATACCATCCTCGAAGCTTCCTTTTGCTTGAGGGTAGCAGAGGTTCTTAGCGACATATCCGATGCCGCCGGATGAGCAGTGGTCGAGCTCCTGATGTGAGCTTTCGACTTCCACCACAAGCGGAGCGCTCTCGGTTTTGTGCAACTTGCAGTAGCGGTCTTTGTAGCCCACCGCGAGCAGCAACTCAGCATACCGGTGCATGTTCAAATCGCCCGATGCCAAGTCCGTAAACTGCATCGCCCGGCGCGTCCAACTCGGTTCCATTGTGCGTAGCGGGAATCCGCGGCGGACAACGAAGTTTTTGACGTGCGCAGCGTAGATCCGTTTTCCGACTTTGAGGAACCGCGTCTCCCAGTCCTCGCCTTCCCAGCAGTGTGAGGGATCAGCGTTCACGGCGAGCGTCGCGTCGCCGTCGCAGATATCCACAAGTATGTTGAAATCGTCTGCCGTCGAAGCTGCCGTGCCGGGGTGAATCTCATGGCAGAGGTAGATGCCAAGCTTGCGAGCGTGGTCGCGGAGCTTCTTCGTCTTTTTCACAAAACGCTCTCTGCCTTCCGCCAGTAAGTCGTAGCCAGGACCTGCCCAGAATCCCCACGGATATCCGGTCGCCAGTTCCCAGCCAAATGCGACGCCCCAGAACATGGGCATAGACTTCACACCAAGTTCGGCCGCGAGGTCCAAGAGTTTGAGGAGATGTTTCTCGTGCCAGGCTTCAATTTTCTCAGGCGAGAGTTTTGCAACATCTGGAGGCATGAAAGGGATTCCTGTTTTTGTCCCGGTCCAAATGGATGTATGGATCCAGAACAGGCAGTGCGCCGAGATACCGTCGATCTTCATGCCTCGGTCTTCAAATGTGGCCCGGATTTCCTTTGCTTTCCTGAAGCCACCTTTGCCGTCGCCGAGCATGTAGTTGCTCGGTTGCGCTCCGGCAGCACCAGCTGCCTTTGCGTAGTCGAGGAATTGAGCGAGTGATTTCCCTCCGTGTTGAGCACCCTCAAGGGATGCGTGAAATGCGTTTTTACTCATTGTCGTAGTTTGGTTGTTTCTGTTTTCTGGAGGAATTCTCTAAGTTATTTTGCAAGGTCCTAAAGTTGCGGACATGACATGCAAAACAAACGCTTCCTTTTCAGGTCGAGCGTTAATAGCCAAGTTTTCGAGGAACTGGTTACTAGGGGACATATTACCCATAAACCTTTACAAGTCAATAAGAATATTTCATTATTTAATGTAAAGTCTGCTTTACTTTTTTTGTAAGTGAGATAAAATATTTTTATGGCAGAATGTATCCATAACTCTATACAAGAAGAACGCGTGAAGAAAAACTTTACTCAAGAAGAGCTTGCAAAGAAGGTTTCTGTAACAAGGCAGACTATTATTGCAATCGAAAAAGGGAACTACACACCTTCTTTGTTATTAGCAATGAAACTGGCCAAGATTTTTGATATTACAGTTGAAAAATTATTTATAATAAAAAAATAATATGAAAAAAGAAATAATTGTCACAGGTATTATTACGGCACTTTCTGTTTTCTTTGCGCTTGGTGGTGATAAATCTTTGTCTCACTACATGCTTATGTGGCTCTGTATTGTATTTGTTGTTATTTTTTATTTTAGTATTGCTCTTTTTCTTAAAGAGAAACCAAGAGATGAGAGGGAAGAAGCTCATTTTAAAAAAGCAGATAGGGTGGCTTATGTTGTTGCTACTTTTTTACTCGCGTCTTATATTGCATACCAAGGTATTTGGAGTGAAATTGATCCAGTGTTGTCAGCAATACTAGGGATTATTGTTCTGTCTCGAACAATAATTTTGCTAAATAGTCAGAAGGATAATTAGAAAATAGTGGAGACACAAATGTAAAGTTGACTTTACATTTGTGTCTGGATATAATTTAAGATAATTAGTAGATAAAATTATTTTTTATGAATTACAAAAAAGGTTCTGTTTTGATTTGGGTTCTCGGAGTAGTATTTGTTTTAGGGGGAGTTTTTTATCTTGTGGGTACAGATAATATAAAAAGTGTTCTTAGTACAGAAGATCATGTTATAGCCGAAGATGACGCTGTGATGATGGAGAAAAAGACACAGGCAGACATGATGAATAAAGAAGATTCCATGAAGAAGCAGGAGGGTTCTTCGATGGAGCAAAAAGATACAATGGTAAAAGATGTCGCGATGAAAAAAGGTTCTTATGAAGTGTATAGTCCAGACAATTTTTCTCAGTTTATGAGAAGTTGGTCAGAGGACACTAAGGTTGTGCTTTTCTTTAATGCATCATGGTGTCCTTCTTGTCAGGTACTAAATAAAGAATTATCGGGGTATTCACTTCCAGAAGGGTTAGCTGTGTTTTCGGTAGACTATGATAAGTATCCAGAGCTAAAGAAGAAATACGGAGTTACATATCAACATACGTTAGTTCAAGTAGATGCTAATAGTGGGTTGATTAAAAAATGGAGTGGTGGAGATATGGCGAAGATTGTTTCGGAGGTTAAATAATTAAGAATGCCGAGGCGTCTTTGGCGCCTCGGCTTACAAAACAATGATTTTATTTTTAATTTCTTTTCTTGCGGGGGTTCTGACGGTCTTGGCACCTTGTGTCTTACCGCTTCTTCCTGTCATAGTCGGAGGTTCTCTTTCAAATGTAAAACGAAATTCAAAACCGTATGTTATTGCTGGTGCACTTGCGGTTTCTGTTATTGTTTTCACCTTGCTTCTTAAAGTTTCAACTCTCTTTATTAATGTTCCGGAATCGTTTTGGAAATTAGTCTCAGGAATCATTATTATAGTTTTTGGCTTTTCACTTTTGCTACCAACACAGTGGGAAAAAATAACTATAAAATTTAACCTACTGATAAGTAGAAAATCTAACAGACTTTTAGCGGAAGGAGATAAGAAAGATAGTTTCTGGGGTGATGTACTTATGGGCGGAGCACTTGGTCCTGTATTTTCTAGTTGTAGTCCAACTTACTTTATTATTCTCGCAACAGTACTACCAAAAAGTTTTGCGGTGGGTTTTGTCTATCTTGTTGCCTACGCTATCGGACTTTCACTTGCACTTCTCACTATCTCACTTATTGGGCAAAAACTTATCAGAAGACTTGAGGGTGTTGCTGATCCTAAAGGTATGTTTAAGAGAACACTTGGTGTTATTTTTCTTTTAGTTGGAATTGCAATTATCGGTGGTGCCGACAAAACATTTCAAAGTTTTCTAATTCAAAAAGGTATTTTTGATCCAACAAAACTTGAAGAGAAGTTACTTAAACTTTCAAGTGGAAAGGACATGAAGGAGCCAGAAGCTATTAAAGATATGAAGTATCCGTCGTATAAGGAAATTATCAATCCGAGCGGATTTGTGAACAGTCTGCCATTCGAGCTCAAAGATATTGTTGGTAAAAAAGTAATTTTGCTTGATATCATGACCTATTCTTGTATCAACTGTCAGCGAACGTTTCCATACTTAAATAGCTGGTATCAAAGGTACAAAGATAAAGGTCTTGAGGTTGTTGCTATCCATACACCAGAATTTGCTTTTGAACATAATATACAAAATGTAAAAGATGCGATGGAGAAGTATGGTATTAAGTTTCCGGTAGTGTTAGATAACGACTATGGCACTTGGAATGCGTATGAAAATAATTCTTGGCCGAGAAAGTATCTTATAGATATTGATGGGTATATAAGATACGACCACACTGGAGAGGGTAACTACAAAGAGACAGAAGAAACAATAAAAAAACTTCTTAAGGAGAGAGGAGAACACTTTAAGGAAACAAGTTTGTTGCCGACTGACTTTAGTGCGGATGCTATAACCGAAAGAATATCAGAAGCACAAAGTAGGGAGGTGTATTTTGGGGCTTTCCGAAACAAAAACTTTGCTGGCATTTTACCTTCACAGAAAGGAGTTTTTGAATTTAATGGAGAAAAAATTCCTACCGCAGAGCGTATTCGTGGCAAATTTTATCTTAATGGGGAATGGAAGGTAGAAGGTGAGTACATCGAATGTCAAAAAGACTTATGTGCTTTAGAGTTTTCATTTGATGCGAAGAAAGTATTTTTGGTTTCTGAAAGTGACACAGAAAAACATATTGAGGTTTATAAAAATAATGTATTTGTTAAAAAACTTTTAGTAAAAGACGCGGATCTTTATACTTTAGTTGATTCTGAAAAGTTTGAACGAAGTGACTTAAGGCTTGTTATCTCAAAAGGTGTAAAGCTATATACATTTACTTTTGAATAGTTTGGATATAAAAATCGCCACCATATTTCAGGCGGCGAGAGCGATTTCTTTTGCAACAACTTCTCGGATGACCTTGAGCGCTGCATTGGTTTCCTGTTGGATTTCCAAAACTTCTTTTTGAGTGGTAGAGACCTGTACAGGTCTTTTGCCATCCATAAGAAACGATATAACTTCTCGTTGTCTCGGAGAGAGACTAGGAAAAGCTTTTTCAGCCACGAATGCTGCGGTCAAGATCAAGCTTCTTTTTGAAGCGTGCTTTGGACACATGCCTCCACGGACGAAAACCGCCATACTACTGATAGTTGGTCGAAACCAAGACCAGAAGTTAGGTAAAGGACTCATCTTGTCGAAGGCACCTGAGAGTATCTGTTCCCAGATATTGTCGAAGGCAAGGTCAACAAGTTGTTTGGATTTTTCTCCGCAGTGAAGCCAGAGTGATGCCATTCTTTCTGCTTCCTTGTGATACACGAAAGCAAGCAGACAGAAGGCGTGGGTATCCCGGCCGAGAATTGCTTTTGCAAATAACGAATCTGTTCTATCTCTGAATATTGTTCGTACGGACATGGTAGTGGTATTTCAAAGAAATTCTACTCCTCAAATTTTGAGAAGCAACAAAAGATATGCACAGGTATAAAAAAATCGCACTTATGAGTGCGGTGGGTCCTCTTCTCGGTGTCGCCATTCTCTTTTGGGCAGTGGTTGTTCGTCTTGTCTTTTAACGCGCCTCACTTGCTGTTTACAGTGGAAACATGTTCCGTGTCTGTATTTGATCGGTCCTGTATCGTCATCTGTTGGTTGCAATAGAATGAGTGGAGTGGCTCGACATCGAGGACAACTTATTTGAGGTGTTGTGCTCATAGAACTTTTTATTACATTACAATGAAAATACAAAAAAGCAAGGTTTGAGGTATAATAAGGGTTAAATAATCTCCATGACTATTTCATTTCTTGAAGCGCTCTTTGAGAAAATAAAAGAAACAATCAGAGAAAATTTCTTAGGACTTAGTGGACGCTTTGTGTTACTTGACCAAGTCAATCTGGTGTTTACTGAAAATGAAAAGGGAAGAGGTGTCGTCTCGTTATCAAATGGTTCTGCGATGTCTTTCTCGTTTCACTTTAGTTTTCCTTTCTCGGTGGTTGGCTTTCCCGAACCAACAAGAAAAGTTCTTGTGTTAAATAATGTTTCTTTTGTTCCTACCTTCTCCGACTAACGGGGAAGATTTTTTATTAGCGACGTAGAGCCTGCCTGTTCGGCAGACAGGCGAATAAAATACAAAAGTCGTCTTTTGTATTTTTGAGCCGAGGAAGCTAAAGGGGTGTATTAAAAATCGACCCTCTTTGGGGTCGTTAGCTTACATACATTTCTATACCGATTGGCTTTCCGTCTTTTGGTAGGTAGAAGTAGAAGCGTTTGTTTTTTCTGTGGGGGCCAGTTGCTCCTTTGGGATAGAGAAACACTCTACCGTCTCCGTTTGGTGCATCCACCTCGTCTTCAAAGTGTTCTACTTTTCCGATAGGGTAGATAGAGATGTATTTTGTCGTAGCATCTTGCCACTGACTAACCTTGAGTTCTGCAACCCAAGACGCCAGCACCTCAAGCTGTCCATTTTTGACGGCAATACTTTTGATGCCGACTGTTAGTGTTGCTCCGGTGACAGGGTGGGTGAGTTCTACGGTGCCACCAGTATAGGTGTGTATGTTAGAAAGAAAGTGCGTGGTTTTCATTTACTCTTTATTCTACTCATCAGTAGTTTTTGTCAAACACTTTTTAGTGTTCGGGAATGCCAAAAGTATGTTTTATTGGATGAATGTCCCATTCGAGGAGTTTCCACCTTTCACTTTTCTTTGGAGCAAAAAAGCCGTTGGTGTAACTTGCGATAGTGACGCCGGCGTTATTTGAATAATTATAAAAACTAAGTTTATTGTATTCGCTCGCAGTTAACTTTTCTCCTAGTTCAATATACGAAGCAAGGAGTTTCAAAAAAATGCTATGAGTAACGACGACGATATTTTTTTCTTTTCTTTTCTCTAGAAACTCTAAACATTTTTTAGCCCTTATTTTCATATCTCTGAAGTTTTCTTCGTCACTATATCTAAAGTTGTCATCGTGATAACTCTTATCCATAAGATTTATGACATGTGCCACTTCGGGCTCGTCAATTGACTTGCCGACTATTTCGCTTGGATTTCTTCGTTCGATGAAGAGCTCCGAGTATTCGATAGGAATATGGAGGTGGGTGTTTATGGTATTGGCGGTTTGTATTGTTCTTTCGTAAGGACTAGCGATCATGACGGTTGCTTTTTTATTCCTAAGCATTTCTCCGGCAGTACTCGCTTGAGCGATTCCTTTTTGACTCAAGGCTCCTTCTCGTCCCTGCCTGACACCTTTTGTATTTAAAATACTTTCTCCGTGTCGGACAAAATAAAATGTGTGGGTGGTGGACATGGAGCATATTATAGCAGAGAGGGTGTTTCAGTGTTATGTGTTTTTGGAAGGTTCTTTGGTGTATAATTTCTTTAACTCTACATGACATTAATCCTAAAAATTCTGTTTAAAAATTTTTTATTTCTCTGGACTACATTTTTCCTATTTCTTTTAGGATATGCTTTTTTCGACAATAGTGACATGAGCGAGATTTGGTTGTTTTGTCTTGGGTTGGGCGCTGTATGTGCACTATTCCTTATTTTTTTTGATGTTGTTAACTTTTTTTATCTTAAATATAGAAAAAAACTGAGTAATGAAAAAATAGCTAAAAATATCTCAGGCAACTTCCTTGATGACGCTTCGGCAGAGGGTGGTTTTGCAGTTGCTGTGTTTATTGTGTTGGGTATAAAAAAAGTATTTTCTCTTGCAGGAAAATTATTTTCAACAACTAAAAAGTAGGGGGAGAGTGTGTTTGGGGTATGGGGGAATAAAAAATCGACTTTATTCTAGTAATCTTCATGTGGTACTATTTTCTTAATATGAGGATTACAATAATCGGTCATAGCTCAAGTGGTAAAAGTACTCTTGCTAAAAACATAAGTGCCAAGCTCGGAATACCTCATCTTCATATAGATAGACTTTGGTTTGAATCAGGTGCTTACAAATTACTTAAGCCAGAAGATGCTCTTAAGCTCAAAGAAGCAAGAGCTTTTATGAAACAAGAAGTTGAAAAGTGGACGGAACAGAAAGACTGGGTGTCAGATGGCTGGTACTCTCAGTTACAACCTTTGATTACCGAAAAAGCAGATCAGCTTATTTTTCTTGATATTCCTCTTTGGATACGGTTGAAGAATCATATTCAGCGAACATTTTTTTCTGATAGGCATAGAGAGTTGAGTAAGTGGGATGATATAAAATTTATTATTGATATTATTTATAGAACATTTAATCGTGGTCCTAAGATACGGAGATTTACTGAAGAGCATAAAACAAAGTTGGTTGTGCTCAGGTCGTATAAGGAGGTTGAGGAGTATGTCCAAACTTTTGATTAAGTGTTAGTGTCCAATTCTATCAATAAATCTTTCTCGTACCGGAGCGGGTTCATTTTTTTCAGGAAATACATCTGCAACACTGTCCCATATCACTTTCCATTCTTCAAGCGAGAAGAATTGTGTCGGTGTGAGTATTAAGTAGTCACTCCTTTCATCTGAGCTAATCGTAGGAGTGATTGATCCTTCTGAAACCCTTTCTCTTATAAGTGGTAGAAGTGATTCATTTATCATTTCTTTTTTAAATCCAATGTATTGAGTACCTTTCGATACTTCTTTAGGAGAATATCCTGAATCAATAGTTACGTAACCTTTTTCGACTAGTATTACGAGAGCTTCTCTTACCTGAGGCTCTAGCATTTCTTTGTATGCACCTATTCTTTTTTCAGTTTCTGTTGGAGGAAATTGAGCTTGTTGTTCTAGGCGTTGGAGTAGTTGTTCGCGACTTTCATTAAAAGCTCTTTCGCGTTCAGTCGAATTTCTTAAAGATTCACTACTTTCAGTTAATATTTCAGTATTCTCTTTCATGTGGTTACTATTGTATCAAATTTTGATGTAGCGGGCACAAGTATTATTGTTAGTGTATTATTCGCTTCGCTTGTTTGTCGACGGGCAGGCTCATAAGTGGTCCTGCCCGGCCTCGTCTGTTTCGTGGACCCAACATGACTCCGGCTTTCAATTCCCCAAAGATAAAGCAAGTGGAGAGGTACTTTAGTTGTCTGGGGTAGCAAGAAGAGGTTGCGAGCAGTACGCCTTTTTTTGATATAAAAAAATCGACACCCGTATAAATAGAGGTGCCGCTAAAGAATTGTCTTAGAATTCAGAAATGAAAGATACTTGTCCGTGTTGCATTCCAAGAGATTTTTTAACATCCTCGGAAGCATCACTAATGCCGCCAGTTATAACAAAAAATCTTCCATTTCCCAATAATCCTCCGCCACTCATACCGGGGGTTCCCTGGATTTGGACGATAAGTAGAGGTGTTTCAGGTGTGTAGAACATCTTTCCAACCACACGCACTTCCTTACCTGAGTCCAAGTGAAAAAGTTGCTTCGGATCAATGTCTTGTCGAGGAAGAAAACCTATTCCAGACATAGTTGTTTTATTGGGGATTGTAGAGAAATTTGTCACTACTTTTCTCTCTCCAGGGATACAAACAACCAGATCAGATTCGTTCTCTCCTAGAAGTCCTTTTTTTTGTTGCCGGAGTATCGTTTCAAGATAAAACTCTTTTTTACCTTTTTCGGTTTGACAGATAAAGGTGTAGACACTTTTTGGATGTTGGACTCCAAAAAAATGTGCTGACGCGATGATGAATTGGTTTTTAGACGAAGTAATCAGTGTTCCTCTTTGTGTGCGGGTACCATCATCACTTAAGATTAATCCAGTAAGGAATTCGGTCCCTGGTTTTTTTAGGACTTCTTTAAACGCTGTGTACTCGTCGTTTGTGATTTTTCTAACTTGACCGTGAGGTGTTCGTGCCATCCAAAATCCTAGGAGGAATAAGGAAGTGGGGATGAGTAAGAATCCGGAAAGAGGGAAAGGTTTGTTTGTCGGTAGTTTTTTATTTGATTTCATAGTTTTGGTTTAGTTCTAAGAAACAGCTTGTAACTATTTCTTTCTTTCTAAACCAAAACAGAGACAATTTTCGAGGAGCTTTTTTTCACAATAACATAATAAATAGCAATTGTCTACAGTAAGTCAGTACCTTTTTGCTTTTTTATTCTAAAGAGTGGAGATGGGTGGAATTCGTCTTTCGAGTTGGCGGACTACGAGTCACAGATAATTTTCTTGGGGGATTCGGTCACGAGTTACTAAGTGTTCTCGGTCGAATACAACCTGTGAGCACTAAGTACTCTCGACCCCGTCTCACTGTCGCAAAGCGACATGTTCCGACTTTCGAATCCGCACGCAAGCAAAAATTGTTTGCTTGCTCCATCTCCACAAATTAAAAAACCGCTCGTATGAGCGGTTTTTTAATTTGTGGGGATGGGCGGATTCGAACCGCCGTGCAAATAAAATACCTGAGTGCGTCTACATAGCGTAGTAGTTCTATTTTGGTTAAAGAGTAAAGCTTAAGAATTACAGAATGCTTTTACTCTCGAGTTTCGATTTATTTTAAAATTCTTCCGAAACAGCTAAGAATTTCTATTCTTCAATATAAGCACTTCTTCTCTCGTTGAAGAATTGATAAGAGGGAAGTGTTGCCATCGCGAACTTACGCTCGAGCGAAGGCAAAATCGTTTGCTCCAAAAAATGGAGAAACGATTGATCGTGCTTTAGCACTTAAAGTTTCTCAAAAGTTTAACGAGTTATTGAGAGCTCGGCTATGCAACAAACAAATATTGTTACTTGTCGATGCCTGTCATCCCCCTAGAACAAATTTTAGTAAAAATTTGTTCGGGCGAACATTTTGAATACAAAATGTTTTAGCCGTAGAACCTTAATTTGGGCGATCACTTTTTATTATAAAGTGATTCAGCCGCTAAATAAATTTTTAGTATTTTCTTCTTTTCTCTACTTCCCCACAATGACTTTAAAAATCTTTCTCTCTGGAATGCATCAGTTTTGTTATGATTTTCTTGATGTATTATAATTAACGGTCTTCGATTTTTTGTGGCCTTAACAAAACCGGAGTTGTGTCTTACTAATCTTTTTTCTACATCATTAGTACAACCCACATAAAGTTTGTGGTCTTTTTCACTATAAAGTATATATACTGTGTAAAACATACTTTAGGCGAATGACAGATTATTATCTTTTCAATGATCTTCTCACTTCTCTCTCGGTGTCTCTTTTTTTGATACTTTCTCGTTTATCAAACTTTTTTTTCCCACGAACCACTGCCACTTCCACCTTTATTTTCGGTCCTTTACTATAAAACGAAATTGGTATTATTGTCAACCCTTTCTCTTGTTCGTCTACGGTGAGTTTCAGTATCTCTTTTTTATTTAAAAGCAGTTTTCTTGTCCGGAGTCGCTCATGTCCACCAGTTTTTTGTGTTACTTGATACGGCGGTATGTCACTGTTTATGAGAAACACCTCTCCGCCACGAATGATGATATATGCTCCGTCGATATTTCCTTGTTTGTTTCGGATTGATTTTACTTCAGAGCCAACAAGCTCAATACCGGCCTCATATTTTTCGAGGATTTCATAGTTGAAGTGCGCTTTTTTGTTTACGATAAGAGACATAACTACATGGTAGCAAGAAGCGAGATGGATAGAAAGATGGTGGAGTAGAGAGGGAAGTTAGTAGTTAACAGTTACTAGCAGGAAAAGTCCCCGCTCCCAAAGGGAGCGGGGACTTTGTGTTTTTCTTTCTTTACTAATAACTCCTAACTATTAACTTCTTCTAACTTTCGGTATACTTACGAGACTTATTAAATAAGCAATATTTTATGTTTTACATTATTATTCCAATTTTATTTCTTATACTTGTTTCTATCAGGCAGATTAATCAGTATGAGCGGGGAGTGAAATTTATGTTCGGAAAGTTTTATAAAGTAATGAACCCAGGATGGAGAATTATACTTCCTGTTATTCAATCTTATGAAAAAGTAGACATGCGAACGAAGGCGGTTGATGTTCCTGATCAAAACGCTATCACAAGAGATAACGTGTCAGTAAATGTTAATGCCGTTATCTATTACAAAATTGTTGCAGCAGAAAAAGCAATCCTTGAAATTGAAAACTACCGATACGCTATTATGCAATACGCGCAGACCACGATGCGTAATATTGTTGGAGAAGTTACTCTGGATGAGCTTCTTGCAGGACGAGAAAATGTGGCACAGAGAATCAAGGATATTGTTGATGGAACTTCTGCTAGTTGGGGTATTGATGTCCATAATGTAGAACTCAAAGATGTAAAACTCCCTGCTGACATGGAGCGAACTATCGCAAAACAAGCCGAAGCAGAACGAGAGAAACGAGCGGTGATCATTACCTCAGAAGGAGAGCTGGCTTCTGCGAAGAACATGGCGGACGCAGCTCGAATGCTTTCTGAAGCTCCTGGCGCACTTCACCTTCGAACACTCCAATCTATCAATGACATTTCTTCTGACAAATCAAACACAGTGGTCTTCACTGTTCCTCTTGAAATATTGAAGGCACTCGAAGGATTTAAGAAGAACTAATATCTTTATAAATTTAAAAAAACAGGAGGTTTCAGTCCTCCTGTTTTTGCTATGTAAATTAGTCAAAATTTCTGTATAATAGCGTAACTTATGGACACAAAACAAAAACAACCACACAAGGGTAAAAAAGACCTTCCGCCACTACAAGGAGAATTTTTTAGGAATATCGTAATGATGCTTTTGGTCTTTGGTATTTTGGTTACTTCTTATTCTTATATTTCTGAAAGCAAGAACAAGCAAGTGCCAATTAACTTGAGTGAACTGGCTACAGATATAAAGACAAACAAGATTTCCAAAATTGTTATTTCTGGAGAAAAAATTGTTGCTACTTATAAAGAAGGTGGAGTAGAGAAGACATCAAAAAAAGAAGTAGAGAGTTCGATCACTGAGACACTTGCTAATTATGGAGTAACTCCAGAAATTCTCTCAACAGTTTCTCTTGATATAAAAAATGAATCAGGTTTTGGATACTGGTTTGGAGCAGTGGTTGGTCCAATACTTGTGCCACTACTATTTACCATTCTTTTGATTTGGTTTTTCTCAAGACAAGTAAAGGGAGCAGGAGCGCAAGCATTTTCTTTTGGACAATCAAGAGCACGAATAACCAATCCAGACGATAAAAAACAAAAAGTCCTTTTTAAAGATGTTGCTGGTGCAAAGGAGGCGAAGGAAGAGTTGGTTGAGATCGTTGACTTTTTGAAGAATCCTAAAAAGTTTTTAGATATCGGTGCAGAAATTCCAAAGGGAGTGTTGCTGATGGGAAGTCCAGGAACTGGAAAAACTTTGCTTGCCAGAGCTGTTGCGGGCGAGGCTGGTGTGCCGTTCTTTTCTATTTCAGGATCAGAATTTGTTGAGATGTTTGTTGGGGTTGGTGCATCGAGAGTAAGAGACTTATTTAGTCTTGCAAAAAAGGCAGCACCTGCAATTATTTTTATTGATGAGATTGATGCGGTGGGGCGATCAAGAGGAGCAGGGATGGGCGGAGGAAATGATGAACGAGAACAAACACTAAACCAGATATTAGTTGAGATGGACGGATTTGAGCCAACAGAAAAAGTGATTGTCATGGCGGCAACCAACAGGCCAGATGTTTTGGACTCTGCACTACTTCGACCAGGGCGTTTTGATAGACGAGTTACGATCGACTTACCCGATCGAAAAGACAGAGAAGAAATTTTAAAGATTCACGCTCGAAAGAAACCTCTTGCCGAAGATGTAAACTTTGCTCTTCTTGCAGAGCGAACACCAGGATTTTCTGGGGCAGATTTATATTCACTGATGAATGAAGGAGCAATCCTCGCTGCGAGAGAAAACAGAACAAAAGTAGCGCAGTTCGATTTGATTCGTTCTATCGAAAAGGTAATGCTCGGTCCCGAAAGACGAAGTCACTTACTTGGCCCAAAAGAAAAAGAATCATTACCGGCACGAAC
>JANMMK010000041.1:0-5476 GCA_031373235.1 bacterium
GTGTGGTTTCTGGAGGTGTAAGACGAAGTGCCCTTATCTCTCTGTCTGACCTTGATGACAATGACATTAGAGATGCAAAGAAAGGTGCCTTCTACAATACAGAGCCACAGAGAATGCTTTCAAACAACTCTGCCGTATACATGCAAAAGCCAACAAGTGTTGAATTTATGGACGAATGGATCGCACTTATGAAGTCTGGTTCAGGAGAAAGAGGTATTTTTAACAGAGGATCTCTTGCACAAACTCTTCCAGAAAGAAGACTTAAGGTGCTTCGAGAGTATGGTGACTACTTTGACGCTACTGGTACAAAGCTTGTTGGCTCTATAGGGACAAACCCTTGCGGAGAAATCATTTTGCAATCAAAACAATTCTGTAACCTCACCAATATTGTGGCTCGAGCAGAAGACACAGAAGAAACACTCATGAAGAAGATGAAGATTGCGACGATCATCGGAACATACCAGTCTACACTTACTAACTTCGAATATCTTTCAAAAGAATGGCAGGAGAATTGTGAAAAAGAAAGATTACTTGGAGTAGGACTTGCAGGACAATGGGATTGCGACGTGGTAAGAAAACCCGAAATGCTCGAGAAACTTCGAAAGGAAGCTATCAGAGTAAACAAAGTATATGCAAAGAAGTTTGGAGTAAACGAATCAACTTCTATTACCTGTGTGAAGCCAGACGGTAACTCTTCTCAAACTTTCGACTTCTCTTCAGGTATGCACCCAAGATATTCAAAGTTCTACATCAGAAGAATCCGAATTGCAGCGACAGACTCACTTTTCAAAATGCTTAAGGATCAAGGAGTGCCATATTTTCCAGAAGTAGGTCAATCACCTGAAAACGCAACAACTTATGTTTTAGAGTTCCCTGTAAAAGCTCCAGGAGGATCAGTATTTAAGGAAGACCTTACCGCAATCGATCAACTCGAGCACTGGAAGATGGTAAAGATCAATTACACCGAACACAACCCTTCAGTAACTATTTCTGTAGGAGAAGACGAATGGATTGCAGTTGCCAACTGGATATACAAGAACTGGGAGATTGTAGGTGGACTTTCTTTCCTTCCACGAGAAAACCATGTGTACCAACTCGCTCCATACGAAAAGATAGATGAAAAGCGATACAATGAACTCGCAAAGAGATTGGCACACCTAGACTACTCAAAGATCATGAGCTACGAAAAGAAAGACGAGTCAGAAATGAAAAAGGAGCTTGCTTGTGTGGCTGGAGTGTGTGAAATAGCGTAAAGGGGAAGTGAATAGTTGGGTAGAGAGATAGTTGATAGTTAAAATCAAATGAAACCGAAGATTTACAGAATACTAAAGAACGACTACTCAACACTACTGACAATTATTATTCCTGTAGCGCTAGCTCTATCAGCTTGGGTTTTAAAAATTTATGGCAATAGTTCGTCCTTTAAAAGAGGAACTGCGGCTTTAAGTGCTGAAGATGCACCATTTATTTTTGGACTTTCGTTTTTTGCCTTAGTCATTTGTGCACCGATTTGTTATTACAGAATAAAACAGGTTAAAACTATTTTTGAAAATGGTGAGGTTGTTTCTGGGAGAGTAAAAACAGTATGGTGGATAAAAGATAGGGGAAGAATGACCTACCAATATGAACATGAAGAATATTCTTACCAAGCTACTGTCGGTATAAATAAAAACAAAGAGACAGCGGGATATAAAGAAGGTTATCCTTTGGAAATTATTGTAAACAAAAAAGACCCAAGTCGAAGTCTTATAAAGAAGTTGTATGTTTAAAATATTTACTTCAGTTCTAGTTTTAAACACGTAGCCAACAAGAGCGTCGCTCGAGTCACGTCAAAAATTAAAATAATCATGGAGGAAATTTTATTGCCCAGTGGCAGTCTATATTCCAAGGCGCTTGGACAGCTAGGAATTTATTCTGATAACCTTACAACGTTATCAAATCAAATTGTTAATTCAAATTCTTCTGTTCATTTATCAAATTTGACTTCAAGCGTGCACGCGGTACAAAGTCAGTTAAGGGGAATAGCATCAATTGGTACTTTTTTACCCAACGTAACAGAAATTTTCGCAACCTCATCTTTAATTGGTAAGGCTAGAATAGCAACATTATCAGTGGGTGATCTTGGTGGATCTTCCTTTATCACAAATGCAGCTACGGCAGCATCGGCGAATTACGCTGAATGGTATAAAGAAGGTATTGGAAAATATTCCGGCGTAGTCACTAGCTCTGGTGCATTAACTATTTCTGGAAGTGCACTTGCCTCGTCAGTTGGTCTTTCCAATGCTTCCGCACTTACAATTAATGCAGGTGTATTAAGGGCTACACAATATTCATTGTTAGCTGAACAATCTCTTGTTTCATTAAATAACTCTTCAATCGGCAGTGTTCTTAAACTTCAAGAACAAGGTGTTAATAAAATAACTGGATCGTATACTGAACTTTCAGATACGTTTGCTAATTTAACGAAATCATGGAAAGTTGACCCAACTCACTATGGTTCCCTAAATCCTGTCTTATCACAATCTGTTGTTAATTCATATTATACGGGTACAAAAGCGATTGAATTAATTTCTACTAAGAGAGAAGAGTCTCCAAAAGAGTTGTTAATTGAAGTTGAAATCGAACAGCAAAACTCTAGCTCATTAGAGGAATACTTACCCATTCTAGATTCAGGTTATTACAAAATGTGGAAAGGAGCTGTTGTGGCATATGGCTCAAATAACCCAGACAGAATAAGACATTTTTCAGTTTCAATAAGAGAACTGTTCACACATATTTTGGATAAACTTGCACCCAATAAGGATATTCTTATATGGACCAATGATCCTAAAATGTATTACGAAAAATATCCCAAAACACCTACACGAAAAGCAAAATTACTGTATATTTGTAGAAATATTAATCAAGATACTTTCAAAACTTTTCTTGAAAAAGATATTGATGCAACATATGAATTTCTTCAATTATTCCAAGAAGGAACTCATAAGATTGATCCATTTTTTTCTAATGATCAGTTACGTATTATCAGAAGTCGTGCAGAGTCAACTTTAAAGTTTTTACTCGAAGTTGAATTTATATCTAATAGAAACTAATTTTTAATCTGCTCAAACACCTTCGAAATCTTAAAATAAAAGTACTAAAAATAGCTTTACAGGGTAAATATTCTCTTGGGAGAGGAACCCTCCCAGTGATTTATTAAGTAAGAGGGTATTTCGTATAGTTCTTGATGTCGACATTTTTAAAAGTCATACTACTAACAACATACTTCGTTCTTGTTTTAAAATAAGGTAGTATTTAGCTATGGAACTTATAGATGTGTTAGATGAAAAAGGAGAAAAGACAGGGCAAATTCTTTCAAGAAAAGATGTCCATGCTATGGGTTTGTGGCATAAAGCGGTACACATTTGGATTTTAAATTCTAAAGGGGAGTTATTATTGCAAAAAAGGTCTCTACAAAAAGAAAGTAACCCAGGGCAATGGGATATTTCTGTTGCGGGACATCTGAGTGCCGGAGAAAGTAGTATTGATGGAGCCAAAAAAGAAATTTATGAAGAAATTGGTCTCGAGGTAGAAAACACTGAACTTATTTTAATAGGAACGATTACCCAATCTTCTTTGCATAAAAATGGTTCTTATATAAATAATGAATTTAACAATGTATATATCCTTAAGAAGGACATTGATCCAGCGTCAGTAAAACTTCAAGCTGAAGAAGTTGCAGAAATCGCATTCATACCCTTAGAATCTTTAAAAGATAGAGTATTGGAGAAAGATAATACTTTAGTAAAACATGATACTGAATATCAACTACTTTTTAATTACTTAGATACTCAAAATGACTAAACTATTTATAAAAAACCGAAAAGGACAAAATATCTCAGTTTTGGTTGATGAAACAAAGGAGCAGAAAGGCCTTGCTTTTCTTATGCATGGTCTTGGAAGTTCAAAAGAAAGACCGCACATGAAAGTCTTGACAGAAGCTTTTAATGAAAACGGTCTTTCGGTGGTTCGTTTTGATACCACTAATACTATTGGTGAAAGTGATGGTAATTACGAAGATGCAACTGTCACAAATTACTTTGAAGACTTGGAAGATGTAATCAGTTGGTCTAAAACACAAACTTGGTACAAAGAACCCTTTTATCTTTTAGGTCATAGTCTCGGAGGTATTTGTACAACTCTTTATGCTGAGCGACATATTGGCGAAGTAAAAGGGTTAGCGCCAATTTCTACTGTTGTGTCAGGGAAACTAAGCGAAGAAGCTGCTATGGAGTTGAATCCAGAAGATTACAAAAAATGGAAAGAATCTGGCTGGCGTATTAGTGAAAGTAGTTCACAACCAGGAACTTTTAAAAAATTAAGGTGGTCACATATGGAAGATCGTTTAGGTTACGACCTTATACCTGGAGCAAATACTCTTATTATGCCCGTTCTACTTATTACAGGTAGTGAAGATACTTCAACTCCTCCTAAACATGTAGAAATTTTGTTTAATGCTATTCCTCATAGCAATAAAAGCCACCACATTATTCAAGGAGCTCCTCATAGCTTCAAAAACCCAGAATATTTGGCAGAAATAAAACTGATCGTAAAAAATTGGATTCAATCTGTAGAAAACAGTAACTAGGTTTAAAATAACAACATGCTTAACTTAACAGAAAACGTACTTCCGATAATTAGAAAAACAAGGGACATTACTTTGCCTCATTGGGGTAATGTTAATTCGTTTAAAAACAAAGGAGTAAATGAAGCTGATGTAGTGACAGAGATAGATGGGCAAGTAGAAGAATTTTTAAAACAAGAACTTAAAGCAATATATCCGGATATCGGATTTGTTGGTGAAGAGTCTGACGGTGATAGAAATGTAGCAACATTTTGGCTTGTTGATCCAATTGACGGCACCGCACACTTTATTAGAGGGATGCCGTTTTGTACTACTATGTTGGCCCTTATTGATAAGGGAGAGGTAGTCTTTGCTGTTATTTACGATTTTATAAATAACATCGTATATCATGCTGAAAAAGGAAAAGGTGCTTATAAAAATGATACGCCAATAAGAGTGAGTGGTCGTGTCGAAGGAGATTTTTATTTTGGGCACGAGATAGGTCTTAAGAAAGAAGAGAATCTTGCTTTTTATCTCAGATTTCGAGAAATGGGAATGCCTTTTAATTGTATCGCTGCTGGTTTTGAGTTTGCTATTATCGCGGACGGTAAGCTTGATGGTAGAATATGTATTGATCCTTTTGGTAAAGACTACGACTTTGCCCCTGGATCACTACTTGTTTCTGAAGCGGGAGGAGAAGTGCATAATATAGGTAAAGAAGATTATGATTATACTAACCTAAACTTTCTTGCTGGTAACAAGAACTTCTGCGCAAAGATAAGAAGATTACTCGAAGGACAGGGAATTAAGTAATAAATTTTAAACATATGAAAAAAACAACAAAGATAATTCTTTCTATTGTCGGCGTTCTGG
>JANMMK010000055.1:0-4734 GCA_031373235.1 bacterium
CGAACTTTTGAAAGCACCTCGATTGCTAACGCGGTAAAATACAGAGACCTTCTTTTGCTTACTTTCATAATAGTGTATATATCTTATTAGAATTGGTTGGTTGTTAAAGAACTTTTTGTTCCTACGGTCATAGAAAAAACCGCCCTTATACATCTAACCCGAAGGTAAATGTATAAGGGCGGTTTTCTTTTCCTAAACGCATATTTACACATGCTTCGGACGAGCCGCGGTGCCACCTTATTTTTGAATTATATATAGTTACAACATTATTTATACAGCGTGCTAGTACACCGATATACATAAAATAAAAACTAAAATAATTCTCTTTTCCTTAACTTTTCCTTAATAAAATTTATTTTACTAAGACAACATTAAGTATTTCTTTTACGGGAAATCCCGGATTTTCACGCACACCATTATGATTGCAAAAACCATCCTTATCTTTATCACCATAGATGCACATACCCTGAAGATGATAAAAAATATTTAGACCCAGCCCCAAAAATTCTCTTTGCTAACTA
Source organism: bacterium (assembly GCA_031373235.1). Taxonomy (GTDB): domain Bacteria; phylum Patescibacteriota; class Minisyncoccia; order Phycocordibacterales; family CAIRYW01; genus JANMMK01. Next base: position 522 of record JANMMK010000055.1, read on the forward strand.
CGCTAATCTTAAACCAACCACACAAGAAACTTTGGGATCTAAACGGATATTGTTATTGTGATGAACTCTGCACAGTATACTAGTATATCGATATATTAGAGTCAATCTTGACGCCTGAGCAGTATACTAGTATACTGTTCGTATGAAAAATCTAATAACAAACAAAAGCCTACTCCTCGAAGCAATCTCGGAATATGAAAAAAAAATAATTTCTGAGACAGACTTACTGACTATCGTATGTAAAGAAACAGAAAAAAAAGACTTCGCCTACCTACTTGAGAGTCTTTTTACAAAATCTGAACTCACCTCTTTCTCTAATAGACTTTTGATTATAAAGAAACTAAAAGAAGGTCTCTCTCAACATGCAATCGCTGGTCAAATTAAAGTCGGTGTAGAAACAGTGTCTCGTGGAGCAAGTGAAATAAAAAAAGGTAAATTCAAGTTTATTTAAAAAAAGTAGGCAAACACTCTTTACTTTCCAGACAAAAACTTTATACACTTTTTATAAAACCTTTTTTCTAAAATAGCCATTCCAAGGTGTCCTCCTGTTTTTACTACATATGTTTTGACACCTGTTGATTTTGTAAAGTCCAAAAGAGGATCTAGCAAAACGATATCATCATCTTTTGCATGAAAAATAAGACACTTGGAAGCATCGATTTTTTCTTGTTCTGTAGCAGGATTATAAAACTTACCTTTTTCTATTTTTTTCCACCCATCCTTACTAATACGATATCCCATACCAAAAGCTTCTTTTACAAAAGTGCTCATTTTTGGAATTGGTTCAATTGTTCCTTCCATAGTCGTCCAATCAATTACAGGAGAAAAACAAATAACTTTCTTTACTTGCGTATTTCTAGAGTTAAGTAAGGCCGCGGGCCCTCCAAAACTAGAACCAAAAATATAAATTTCTGGTTTTTCCACAACAAAATTTTTTCCTTCCCATGCATCCACAAAGACCTTTGAAACACCTTCGATAACATCCGATACGTCTTTCTCTGGAGACTCTTTAAACATCTCTCCTTCACTTTCCCATGAGCCACGATATCTTGGAATAAAACACCAGTAACCTTTTTTGGAAAAATGAATCGCCAATGCCTCATAACCTCCTTTGCCTGGGTAAGTAGGCATACCAGCACAAAAAATAATAACATTATTTGACTTAAGATTTTTTGGGGGCAAAAATTCACAAACTATTTCATTTTTAAACCTTGTTCGAAGTAGGTGAGACATATTTTAAAATTATTTTTTGTTATATCCTGCTTCTAATACCCTCTCTACCGCAAGTACATAAAATGCCGTCCTGAGATACAACTTTTTTTGAATAGAGAGATCCCATCCAGCATCAAAGGCTATTTTCATTTTTTGACTTAATTTCTGAAGCACATCTTCTTTACTCCATTTTTCATTACGCATATTTTGATGCCATTCAAAATAAGAAACCGTTACTCCTCCACTATTTGAAAGAATGTCCGGTACAGCAATTACCCCTCTTTTCTCAAATATTTCATCGGCTTTTGGGTCAACTGGGCCATTTGCCATCTCTATTACTACCAGAGCTTTTATATCTTCTGCGTTCTTCTCTGTAATAACGTTTTCGAGAGCTGCGGGCACCAATACATCACAAGAAACCAAAAGTAAATCTTCATTGCTTATATCTTTTGACTCTGGAAAACCAGAGAGTGATCCATGAGTTTTTTTATATTCCATTACCAAGCCCGGATCTAGTCCTTTCTCAGAATAAATCGCACCTTTTGAGTCAGATAATGCAACAATTTTATATCCGGCTTCTTTAGCAAAATGAGCAAAATAAAATCCAACGTTACCAACACCCTGTATTGCAATACTCGTTTCAGATGGGACAAGATTAATTTTTTCTGCTACCGCTTCAAGAATTTTAAAACCACCAAAACCAGTTGCCTCTGTTCTTCCTTCTGATCCACCATAAGAAAGTGGCTTACCGGTAAAAGTGGCAAGGCTTTTTGAACCTGTGATCTTTTGATATTCATCATTCATCCACTCCATCACTTGTCCGTCTGTATACATATCTGGAGCTGGCACGTCTTTTTCTGGACCAATAACATCACTTATTGCACGAGAAAAAGCGCGAGACAAGTTTTCAAGTTCTCCTTTAGAAAGAGTTTTGGTATCAACAATAACTCCACCCTTTCCTCCACCAAAAGGCACATCCGCAACCGCACACTTCCATGTCATCCAACTTGAAAGTGCTTTTACTTCTGATTCTGAAACTTCCGGACTAAAACGAAGCCCCCCTTTAAATGGACCCCTCGTATTATTGTGTTGCGAACGAAAACCTGTAAAAAATTTTACCTCTCCATTATCCATAACTACAGGAAAAAAAACTTCAACGACTCTCATCGGGTTGATTAGTCCTTTCAATGTTTCCTCACTCAAATTAAGCACATTTGATGCTTTTTTTAATTGTTCTATTGAATTTTTAAATGGATCGCTCATATTTTTATGTTTATTATAGATATATATTGTAATCTTAAAGATACTAAAAAGAAAACTGTTATCCTTTGACAGCTTTTTATACCTTGCTAGGATTATTGAAATCTCAGCCCAACAATGCAAACGATCCTCTTACTGCTCGCAATTGCGGGCCTCCTCGGCACAATAACCTTCTTCGCACTTTACAAGTTAAGGTCTTCGGAAAGACCACAAGACCTCCTCGTGGTCTGTGGAACAGTCTGTTTTTTCGTCTTCATATTTTCTGCCATCCAATGCAGAAAGGAGTTTACAGACTCCAAGTCGTCGGCCTTCAACAAAAAAGAGGCCACTGTGGCCTCTTTTAAGTAACGCGCTCACCAACAAGGTGGCGCGATTTTTTTACCTACGAAATAGCTTGTCTGTCCTGTCTACAAAACAGACAAAAAAGCACAAAAAGTACCTGGTACTTTTTGTGCTTTAAAGCCAATTAGAACTTTACTGTGTAAACATACCAGTACTAAATGCGTACCAGAAAAATACAACCAAACCGATAAAAGCAACAACTCCAAGTCCAGTAAATATCTTTAGTGTTTTTTTAGCTTTTTGTGTTTCTTCAGGAGTAATGTTTCCTTTTATAAATCTTAGATATGCGTAGATCCGGTAATTAACGATAAAAATAAAAGGGAAAATCAAAGCGGATGTTAGTATGTTTAATATTTGACTAATCGCAGTAGTGTAAGGACCTTGTAATATTTGTCCCACCGCCACACCATTTTGTACTACAGGAGACGAAGGAGTAAAACTTCCGAAGTCTAAGTAACTACCAAGGAACACAGATCCGATAGACAGGATAAAAAGAGGAATTATAAATATCAAAGCTCTCAAACCAACTTTAAACATAGCAGCAAATACTTCCCAAAATTTTCCTTTCGAAACCAAAAAACTTTTTACGAGAGCGTTGTATCCTTTTTCTTTTTCATCCACCAACACAATAAGCCCGTAAGATATGTATAATGCAAATAAAACTCCTGGAATAAAAAAAGCGAGATAACCACCGAGGATAACTAATACTGTAAGAAAAGTAATAAACAAAAAGTTAAAAAAGACCGAAAAAGATTCTTTCCATGCAGAAGAAACTGTATCTACTATATTTTTATGAGCATTGGATATAATAGTTATCGTGGTAATTTGAGACGCTAAATAAACCACAACCGAAAAGAGCCCTGTAGTTATAACAATAAACCAAAGTAGACCTTCTGAAATACTTATGGGTGGGTTCCCTTCTAAAAAATTTCCTACATAAAAAGTAACTACATTAATGATACCTGGCACAAGTGCAACCAAAAAAAGCTTCTTCCAAAGTAACCTGTATGTTGCAAGGGCTTCTTTGAATAAAACTTTACTTGAAGGTAATGTGGTTGGTGTAGTTTCTACCGCTGGCGAAGGAGAAGTTATTGTCTGGTCCATATACTTTAAATTAATATTAATTAGCTACTTTATTATTCTACCTTATCTTCTTAGAATCCTTTATATGATATTTCCACAACCCGCTAACACTTCTAATAAATGGTGGAATATAGATAATGCTTAATAACACTGCAGTAATCGATACTATCGCATCATAAGAGTAGCGAATCCAGTAATCATCCTCTAAGTGAAGCCACATGCCAAACTCGTCGAACGCAAGCGCCAGTCCCACTCCGTAAAGCATTGCGAGAGGACTTTTTGCAATTTTTTGTTTTATGTTTAATGCCAAAATACC
>JANMMK010000076.1:0-2515 GCA_031373235.1 bacterium
ACAAAGTTAGTGCCATGAAAGTCGCTGGTTTTACCCTAAAAGAGCTTGTTACTCTAACTCCGGAGTATGTAAAATAAAAATTGACTTTTATGCTCAAAAATTGTAAAATTGCACGGCAAAAAAATTAATTACTAAACCTAATATAATGGCAGAAGTAAAAGAATACCTTACAAAAGAGAAGCATCAGGAACTCGAAAAAGAGTTAGAGCATCTCAAAAAAACAAAAAGAAGAGAAATAGCTGATCAACTTGAATATGCAAAAAGCATGGGTGATTTGTCAGAAAATGCTGAGTATCAAGAAGCAAGAGAGTTGCAAGCTGAAGTAGAAGAAAGAGTTAATAAACTAGAACAAATTTTAAAACACGCAGTATTACTCAAAGATCATCATGGATCTGTTGTGCAGGTGGGTTCTATTGTGGTGGTAGAAAAGAAGACAAATAAAACAAAAAAGACATATCAAATCGTGGGATCTGAGGAAGCAGATATTTCAAGTGGAAAAATTTCAAACGAATCTCCACTTGGTTTAGCACTTCTCTACAAAAAGAAAGGTGACGAATTTAGTATCAATACCCCTGGAGGCAAGGTTTCATATATTATTACTGACATAAAATAGACACAAAAGAAAACCGCACCCCTTGGGTGCGGTTTTCTTTTGGTATCGATTCTAGTATGATTAACGTTACATATTATGGCACTTGAAGAAATAAAAAAAATTCGTTTAGAAAAACTTGCAAAAATACAGGAGAAAGGTTTTTTTGCTTATCCAGTTAATACTACCAGAACAGCAACTCTTAAAGAGATTGTTGATAATTTTTTGGAAAAACTAGAGGGAAAAGAAGTTGTGATTCTTGTTGGAAGAATTATGTCACAAAGAGGACAGGGTGCCCTTATATTTTTTGATTTTTTTGATGGTACTGCTCGTATGCAGGGATTACTTAAGAAAGATGAAATGGAAGAAAGCCATTTTGATTTTTGGCGAGAGGTTATTGATACAGGGGACTTTGTTGAAGTGACAGGAGAACTTTTTATCACAAAATCAGGCCAACAAACAATTAAGGTTTCAACTTGGAGAATACTATCAAAATCTCTTTTACCGCTTCCAGATTCTTGGTATGGACTCAAAGACGAAGAGGAGGTGTTTCGAAAAAGATATATAGATATTTTACTCAATGAAGACGTAAGATCTTCAATAGAGAAAAGATCAAAATTTTGGAATGCATTTCGAACTTTCTTACTTGAGCGAGGATATATTGAGGTAGAAACTCCCGTGCTTGAAACAACAACTGGAGGTGCTGATGCGAGACCTTTTGTCACTCATCACAATGCACTCGATATGGAAGTGTATCTTCGTATTTCTTGTGGTGAATTATGGCAAAAAAAACTCCTTGTCGCCGGACTTCCAAAAGTATTTGAGATCGGAAGAATTTTCAGAAACGAAGGAATTTCTCATGAACACGCACAAGATTATACACAGATAGAGTTTTACGAAGCGTTTTCTGATTATAAAAAGGGAATGGAAATGGTTAGAGATTTGTATATCTATGTAGCAAAGAAAGCTTTCGATAAGACAGTGTTTACTATTCAAGGTGTTGAAGTTGATTTAGAAAAAGAATGGGAGATGTATGACTATGTTGCGATCATCAAAGACGCTTTCGGTATTGATGCATTTTCAAGTAGCGAAGAAGAAATTATTTCTAAGTTAAAAGAACATAATGTTTCCTTTGATCCAAAAGCTATAAACAAAGAGAGAGGAATAGACCTTTTGTGGAAAGTGTGCAGAAAGAAAATTGTTGGACCAGGGTTTCTTATTAATGTTCCTGTTTACATGGAGCCACTTGCAAAGAAATCAGAAAAAGATCCTCGTGTAGTGGAGCGATTCCAGATTATTCTTGGTGGTTCAGAAATGGGTAAGGGATTTAGTGAACTTAATGATCCCATTGATCAAGCAGAGCGTTTTGCATACCAAGAAAGTCTTAGAGATGGTGGAGATGATGAAGCACACATGAAAGATGATAGTTTTGTTGAAGCTCTAGAATATGGTATGCCTCCAGCATTTGGTTTTGGAGTAAGTGAAAGACTATTTTCTGTTCTTTCAGGTAAGCCCCTGAGAGAAGCTCAGATATTTCCTTTGATGAAACCGGTATTACCTACAGTCTCAAAAAAACAAGCAGAAGAGAGATATCGTTCAAAGAAGTTTGTTGCGATAGCTGATCCATCTCATGGCTACGGTATAACTGCCAATGCACTTGGTCAGCTTGGGATTTCAATAGGAGGACTTTCAAAAGAAAAGATTTTCGATAAAGAAACTTTGACTGATAAAGATGGAAATACCCATTATGTTGATGGACTTTATCCAATGACAAATCTTGCGGGTACTCAGGAACAAATGGCTTATTTTATTGAAAGATGTATTGAGGCAAAAATACAGTTTTTTGATTTTTCTATGATTATGCGAAAGGCACATTCTGACGAAGAGATGCAAAAAGGATATCAAGAATACAAAACTAAAGATGTG
>JANMMK010000094.1:0-4993 GCA_031373235.1 bacterium
GGCAAATACACTTGAGCACAGAGGTGTTGGCTATAAATGGAGTCATCGAAGCCCTAGCCGTATAACTGAAGCAATTTTATCTGAAGTTGCGAGTCAAGAACATTCCTCAATCCTCACTCGAACTGTTGGAAGTTCAGTGGAGCGTGTGGAGACTGGCTACAAAGTGCGAGGGGCTAATGAGGGGTATAAAAATAAAAAGGTCATTGATAGTGAGGGGCGTGTGAAATATATTCAAGAACCTGACCCTGAAAGAGCGCATTTTATCCGAATGATTTTTGAACTTAGTGCTGAGGGAGTTTACACAGATGAAGAGATTGTAGAGAAAATAAATAGTGCAGGTTTTAAGTCAAAGATAAAACAGAGATGGAACTCTGAACATACCAAAGTAATCAGCTACACAGGAGGTATCCCTTTAACTGTAAAGCAGATGCAAGAATATCGAAAAAGACCGATATATTGCGGTGTAAATATAGAAAATTGGGGAACAATCACAAAGAGAAGAATAGTTAAAAAGACTGTTTACGAAGGTCTGGTATCTATTGATGTTTTTAATCTTGCCAATAAGAAAAAGATTTTTATTAAGGAGCGAGAAGACGGAGAGATAGAAGTTATCTATAACTACAAAGACGAGATAAGTGATACTCCTCTAGTAAAGAAGAGACAAAAATTCAGAAAAGATTTTATATTCAAAAATGTAATACTTTGCCCTCAATGTAAAAAACCATTTCTTGCTAGTGCTCCAAAGAACAAGCTCAAAAATCCATATCCTGAATACCACTGTGCTAGAAATCACGATAGATTTGCTATACCGAAAATAACATTTGAGTATCAAGTAATGAAGTATCTCAATCGAATTGCTTTCAAAGAAGAGCGAATTGAGGTATTCAAAAAGACGACCATTTATAAGTTTGAAGAGGAACGGAAGAAAAACAATAAAAGCCAAGTAAGGGTTAATGAACGTCTACTTGAATTACAGAAGAAGCAGTTAGATATTTATGAAACAATAAAATCTACTGAGTCCACTATGCTTCGTAGAAAGTATGAGCAAGAGTACGAGGACTTGGATTTTAAGATAGAAGATGCTCGTGGTGTTAGAGATAGACTTGAAATCTCTGAGGATGAACTTGATGACTTTTTGGATACTGCGAAAATCTTAATGGAACACCCAGCAGAAATGCTTGTAGATGTTGATAATTATGACGAACAGGTGTCACTTTATAAGATTTTCTTTACCGAGCTACCCACCTATCCTGAGGTAGTTAGTGGAACACCAAAACTATCCTTAGTTTTCAACCTAAAAAAGGAAAATACCGAAATAAATGACGAAATATCCGAGTTGGTGACCCTACGCGGAATCGAACCGCGATTACTGCCTTGAGAAGGCAATGTCCTAACCGTTAGACGATAGGGCCATGGAAATACAGAGTATCAAATTTTTACTTGAATGTAAAAACTATGGAAAACACTTTACTTGTTTGCGCGGTCAACCCTCAATAGTATTGACTTATTTATAATTTCGTGATTTATTAATAACAAATAGAATGATCATTGAATCCTAAGGTTTTGCTGTATCTTGAAGGACATTTTGTGTCTTTCAAGATGCAGCAAAAAATGCTGTGTCTTAATCCAAAAAAAATCAATCAATGCAACCTTATAAAGACCCAACGTTAGTCAGAAAGTTTAATTTCGCTTTTGAGGCGGTGAATCCAGACTCTGTCCTCGGCGGGAGTGATTATGTTTACCATGCAGAGCTGGTCAGGGCGGGTAACATTACAATTCTACCGGCTTCACGCTCAGAAGAAGACATCGCTATCGTCGAAGTCACTGGTATGCCGATGGCGGAAGTCATCAGGTGGTTTGATCATCCGGATCACGGTTATCACCTGGCAAGGGCCGGGCAGGTCGTTGAGATCGCGGAGGTGCATCGGGACATCCAAGAGAAAGGGCGTTTTTACGCCGCTGGCGAGTCATGGCCTTGGAGTCAGAAAGAAAGACTCTTTCTTTTTCTGGACAATGAACTTCCTGACTTCACGACAGGAAGAGCGTCTCATATTGACCGGTTTGGTCCTAGAGACGACATCGATCAATCACTTGGCAATGGTCTCAAAGCCTTTGTCGCCGTTATCGGTGATTGTCCACGCCTTAAGCCGGTTTCTTAGCCGGGATTCATCTCACACAGGGGTGCTTAGTCCGCAAGGATTTCGCACCCTCGATTTTTTATACTAGATTTTCTTTTTATCTACTTCTTCTCTTACTTTTTGTATAAAGTAGTGGGGATTGAAAGGGGGAGTCGTATTCATTTTTTTCATTTCTTCACCAATGATGTCTAACATTTCAAGGTCTGTTATGCCTTCTTTGTTTTCTTGGAGTAATCTCCCCACTGTATTCGTAAGTAATATTTGCCAGTCGGTATATCGTCTTGCTTCGTATTCTTTTTGTGTTTCTTCTGGTTCGTAATGATTACGAGCGGTCACTCGTTCAAGTTGTAAACGTAGTCGCTCTTGTATTTCTTCTGGTGTTGGTAGTGATTCACTCATGTTATTTTATTTATATTATTTTGGCATGACCGAGTACTTGTCGTGGAGTATAAGTAGATGAACATGATAATGTCCTTGGATACTTTGTTGGGTAGGAAGGTTTTCGTAGATCACTTTATAAATACTTTCTGGCAAAAAATTAGTTTTTATAGACAAAAGCTCTTTTGCTTCTTCAGGAGTAAGGTCTTTTTCACTTCGCGCATGTCTTTTTAGTACTAGTAGATCATTTAGTTTTGCCAACTTGTTGTAGGGATATTTATTAGGGAGTATGTGCCAATAAGTAAATTCTTTTTTGATTTTTTCGTCACTTATACAAAAAGGGCAGAGGTCCGGATCTTGTGTCGCTCTGTCTGCTTCATATTTTTTGAGTAATGCTTTTGTTCGAAGACTCATGTATTTTATTAAGCTACATCTCGCTCTGATTCATGCGGGTCTATGTGTGCTTGATGTCTTTCTGCTTCGTATCTGTTGTCTTGGTTTTCGGGATTAAATTCTTTAATCATCTCTTCGTGCCAGAGGGTGTACACAGATTCAAAAATATCTTTTTCAGGATCGGTGTCCAAAAGCACTTTTCCTTCTTTTGTTAGTAGGCCTAGAAGTTTTATTTTGAAGGCGTCTTTGTTTGGTAGGTGAGTGATGTCGTCTATTACTTCAAAATAAGGGATTTCTTGAATCGCGAATTTAAGCGCTTCTGCGTCACTGATTTCTTTGAATGTTTCAAAGTTGTTCATGTTTATGAAAACAAACTTTCTGCAACTTCTTTTACATCAGCACCATCTGCCTTACCCTTCAGTTCTTTCATTAGAGTTCCAACAAAAGCCCCTAGTTTACTTTTATCAGTAATACCAAGTTCTGCTTTTTTAGCTTCTGCAATTTTCTTAATTTCTTCTTTACTCATAAGAGAGGGTAGTAGTGCTTCAAGAAGTATGAGTTCTTTTTGTTCATCTTCCGCGAGTTCCGGTCTCCCTCCAGCCGTAAATTGTTCAATAGAATCTTTTCGTTGTTTTACCATTTTTCTTACTACTGTTTGGCATTCTTCATCAGTAAGTGTGTCTTGTGGAGTTTTACCTTTCGCAACAAGTTCATTCATTATTCCAGTAGAGATACCCCGATACACATTGAGTCCTATCGTGTCCCTCGCTCGCATTGCGTCTTTTATTTTTTCTTTTATTTCATTTTGCATAGTTTTTCTTATATAATTCTGGCTTAATGTAACCAATCAATAATAACATGGCAGTAAAACTTCTTCATCTCAATATCCAAGGTAAGTCAAACTTAGAAAGAGTGGGTGACTTTATTGCCAAAGAGCTTCCTGATGTGTGTTGTCTTCAAGAGGTATATGAAGAAAACATATCGGGTATTGTTCGAAATACTGGATACACTGTTTATTTTTCTAATATGAATATTGATTTAGCTCTTCCACCTTTTGGACTAGCAATACTTTCTCGTCTACCAAGTGAAGAAAAAGAAAATTTTATTTTTGCGTTTTCAGATGATAGATATCATGACGCATTCAGTTGGAATTTGCTCGGAACTGAAGTTATATCTGAGAATAGAAAATTTCATTTTATGACCACTCATCTTCCTGTAAATTATCCAGGTTATGAAATGAGTCCTTTTCAACTTTCAACTTTTGAAAAATTAAAAACAAAGTTGGCTGATATCGGAGAAGTGATCTTCACAGGAGACTTCAACAGTCCGAGAGGTTTGACCAGTATTTTCGATACGCTTGCAGTTATGTATAAAGATAATGTGCCAAAAGAAGTTGATTCAACTATTGATCCAGTATTACATCGAGCAAAAGACATTCGGTGTATGATTGATGGTGTGTTTTCTACTCCAACATACAAAGTGAGTGATGTAGATGTGAGAGAAGGAGTGAGTGACCATAAAGCTATTTTGGCACAAGTATCATTTATTTAAGTAATTGAATATAATATGTCTATGAATATTCTTCTTGTTGTAATTTTAGTGATTGTTGTTGTTATAAATATTTTTATTTATATAAAATTATTACAGCCCAAAAAAGACGAAGGAAACGAAACGGGTCTTCGACTACTTCTTGATCAAATAAACAATCTCTCTAAAACTGTTGATCATAAAATGGGTGAGACAAACAAGAGTATGACTGAGTCGATGAGGAGTCAGTTTGGTGAATCACAAAAGCTTGTAGATAAGTTCTTGAAAGAGGTTACTACTATGACAGAGAAGGTGACTCGAGTAGAAGAGACAGGAAGACAAATGGTAGGTTTTGCGGATCAACTACAGTCTCTCCAAGATATTTTGAAAAATCCAAAACAAAGAGGTGTGCTCGGAGAATATTATCTTGAGACTTTACTCAAGAATGTTTTGCCTCCAGGGAGTTTCCAGATGCAGTACTCCTTTGCTGACGGGGAAATAGTTGATGCGATTGTGAGAGTAAAAGACAAGATCATTCCTATTGATTCAAAATTTTC
>JANMMK010000102.1:0-5749 GCA_031373235.1 bacterium
GTCGCATTTCTAGAATTCTTTTTTCTTTTTCAGAAAGGTCATTTAAGATTTCTCCAACTTGATCCTTCAAAATTCTGTGCGAAGAATCTTGGTCTGGAGATGGAATTTTTTCATCAGCAATAAAATCCCCATAGGTAGATTCTTTGTCTCCTTCATCTCCCACCGGTGTATCAAGAGACACTGTCGATTGATCGATTTTTTCAATTTGATAAATCTTTTCAGTTTCAAGTCCCATTTCTACTCCGATTTCTTCCGGAAGCGGATCTCGTCCTAAATCTTGTGTTAGTCTTCTTACCACTTGCTTATACTTGGCAATAGTTTCTACCATGTGAACTGGCACACGAATAGTTCGAGACTGATCAGCAAGTGCCCTCGTGATTGATTGTCTAATCCACCAAGTTGCGTAAGTTGAAAACTTAAACCCTTTTGACCAATCAAATTTATCCACTGCCTTAAAAAGACCAAGATTCCCTTCTTGAATAAGATCCAAAAGTGTTAAGTCGGGAGATCGTCCTACATATTTTTTTGCAATAGAAACCACCAACCGAAGATTAGCTTTCGCAAGAAGATTTTTTGCTTCCATGTCTCCCACCTGAATTCTCTTAGCAAGATCTTTTTCTTCGGCTGCGTGAATTAGTGGGTACTGCCCTATCTCTTTAAGATACATCTGGATAGAGTCATAATTTTCACTTTTTCCTCCATATTTTTTGAGAAAATCATCGTTGTTGGTATTTACATCCAAAAGTCCTCCACCCTCAAGTACATCTACTCCCGCTGTCATCAACCGTTCATACAATTTCTCCAAAAAAAGTACGTCGTCTTCAATTGTTGGAAATTCTTTCAAAATCTCGTCATAAGTTACAAACCCTCTCGCCTTTCCTTTCAAAATAAGTACTTCGGCTTTAGAAGCTAAATCATTGCCTTTTTTTGACAACTTTACCTTTTGCTCTTTCGCTACAGGAACTTTTTTTACTACTTTCTTAGACACTGTTTTTTTAATTTTAACAGGAGGTTTCTTCAGGACTTTAACTTTCTTTTTGACAACTACCTTCTTAGCAACTTTTTTTGGTTTCATATTTTTTTTTGGTTGTTTTTTCTTATTCATATGTTTTATGTATTACTATATTTATTTTTTAAGGCTGATAATTTTATTGAAATTTCTTGACACTCTTTTAGTCTTTCCCTCACTATATCTCCATCTTTTATCAATTCTGCTTTCCGTAACTCATCCATCTTGTCCTTAAATCTTTCTTTGAGTACATCCTCTTCTAAGCTAAATAAGAGCTCGACTTCATATTCATTAACATTTGGTGAATTACCAAAATACATTACTCCCTCGAAATAAACTTCTTCCGTAAGGTAGGAATCTGGTATTTCAAAATTAAGAATTTTATGTACTGCCTCAAAAAAAGACTTACCTCTTGGGGCATCTTGCTCTTTGAGCATTAAATAAAATCCTGCCACTTTTCGTAAAATAGAAGTGATTGATTTTTTACCCACAAGTTTTTTGTCTTCTGCCATGACCCCCGCTGAAACACCAATCTTTGCAAGGTCGCTCCAGATAACATCTTCATTAACCTTAATCACAGAAGCCAACATTTTTACAAAGCGAGACTGATCAATAGCACTTGAAAGGCTTCTGATGAGAGGCAGTATTTTGTTTTTTGCAATATCATCTTGCTCCTTCTCCGACTTACCTTTAACACTCAAAATAAAATGCTCTATGATATGCTCCGCTTTTTCAACAGATATTTTCCAGGATTCTGGATCTTCTTTTACTTGATCAGCAGGATCCTTACCAGAAGCAATAGAGGCAACCTTAACCTCAAAACCTTTCGCTAATGCCATCTGCCATGCTTTAAGGGAAGCATTTAGTCCTGCATTATCTTGATCAAATGCAATAACTAAAGTATCAGTAAACCTACTTAAGAGTTCTAAGTGTTCCTCGGTAAGCGACGTTCCACTGGTGGCCACTGTATTAGTAACTCCAGACTGATGACTCATAATTAAATCCATTTGACCTTCAACTAAAACAGCAAAACATTTTTCTCTAATTGCTTTTTTTGCCTTATCAAAACCAAAAAGAATTTTTGACTTCAGGAACAATGGAGTTTCTGGACTATTTAGGTATTTTGCTTCTTCGTCCTTTTTTATAGTACGCCCTGAAAAGCCAACCACACGACCTGCAATATCAGTTATTGGAAATATGATACGAGCACGGAAACGATCATAAACCCCTTCCCCTCCTCTTTTTATCAACCCTGCTTTCTCAAGGATATGTTCACTAAACCCTTCTCTTTGGAGTGTCTCCTTAAGGCTTCTCCACTCATCTTGTGCAAACCCTAAACGAAACTGATTAAGAAAATCAATAGAAAGTCCCCTGCCTTTTAAGTACAACAAAGATTCTTTGTGTTCCCTTAGATTCTGCTGAAAAAAAACAGTTGCTCTTTCAAGTGCTTTATACAATAAGTCAGTTTCATCATCTGCTTTTATGTTCGCTTTGTACTGAGTTAGTTCTACTCCTGCTTTTTCTGCGAGCAAAGTCAAAGAGCCTTTAAAGTCTATCGACTCAAAGTTTTGCACAAAAGAAAAAATGTCACCTTTTTCACCACAACCAAAACAATAGTAAGTATTTCTCTCAGCTGAAATGAAAAACGAAGGTGTTTTTTCGTGATGAAAAGGACATTTAGCTTTAAACTGACTTCCTGCTTTTTCTACAGTAATATAATCTGCGATAACATCGACAATAGAAAGGCGCTCTTTAATTTTTTCTACGGCTTGTGACATTAGTATTTTTGGAAATCCCCCAGAGGGGGAGCTCCGTTACATTCTATAGAACCAAATACACACCATACCCTGACCCAAAACTATAATACAATCTTTTGTTCGAAGTTATCAGCAAGTCTTTTTCTAAGAGCTTCAACCATTTCATACTTTTCACTACCTTTAAATCCACTTCCTGCTGGAATAATTCTTCCAAGAATAACGTTTTCCATGAGACCTGAAAGTTCATCTGTTGATCCTTCAATTGAAGACGAGATGAGTACCCTTGTTGTATGTTGGAATGAAGCAGCTGACAAGAAACTCTTTCGAGATAGTGATACGTCAGTAATTCCAAACACTACCGCATCTCCTTTTGCTTCTTCTCCTCCAAGCTCCTTAACTCGTTCGTTTTCTTCTCGAAGTTCATTAACTTCAACAACGTCACCTTCAGTAAAATTAGTGGTACCACCAAATTTAATTTTTACTCTAGAGAACATTTGTCTCACGATAATCTCGATATGTTTTCTTGAAACAGGTTCCCCTTGAAGTTCGTACAATTTCTTAATTTCAGAAATAATATATTCTTCTGTTTTTTGTTTTCCGCCATACTTGAACAATTCATCAAGATCCGCAGAACCATCAGTAAGAAGCTGTCCTTTTATAACGTGATCTCCCACTCGAACAACTGGCATTCTCATTCTGTGTACTTCGTAAGGCTTTTCTTGTTTTTTAGTTTTAGCTCTATCTTCAATAGCAGGAATAACTGTAATTTTTTTCTCAGCCCCATCTTCAACTACCTCAGAAACCACTCCATCAAAATGACTGATGATCGCAGGATTCTTTGGTTTTCTCTTTTCAAAGACTTCTTCTACTCGAGGAAGACCTTGTGTAATATCTCCTCCAACTTGTGCAGTTCCTCCGGCGTGGAAGGTTCTCATTGTAAGCTGTGTTCCTGGTTCACCGATCGCTTGTGCTGCAATAGTTCCTACAGCTTCACCAAGGTCAATCAATCTATTCTTCCCAAGATCAAGTCCGTAGCACAGAGCACAAACACCGCCGTGGTTTTTACAAGTAAGTGGTGATCTAGCTACTACCTCCTCTACTCCAGCAGCTTCGATTTGTCCTGCGTCTTTTTCAGAAATAAGATGACCTCGTTCAAAAAGAGTTTTGCCACTAGCATCTTTTACATCCACTGCAAGGACTCTACCTTTCACACTTTTTGCAAGAGGAGTTTCAATACCCGATGCGGTTTCTTTCTTAAGAATAATCCCTTCTTTTGTACCACAATCCACTTCTTTAACCATGACATCTTGAGCGGCAACGAACAGTCTTCGAGTAAGGTATCCTGCTTTTGCAGTGTTAAGCGCTGTGTCAGTAAGACCCTTTCTTGAACCGTGAGTAGTAATGAAGTATTCAATTGGGTTAAGTCCTTCTTTTGAAGACGAGATGATTGGGAATTCAATAGTTTCTCCTGCAGTGTTTTGAATCAAACCTTTCATACCAGACATCTGTGTAATTTGAGACAAAGAACCTCTGGCACCAGACTTGAACATGGTGTACACAGAACCTTTCTTATCCATGATTTCTGGAATAATTTTTTCTATTTTTGATTTAGCTCCATGCCAAATTTCGATATTTTTTCTTACTCGCTCTTCTTCTGAAAGTAGTCCTTCATTGTATTGCTCTACCACCTCGTCTGATTTTTGACGAGCCTCAGTAATAACACCCTTCTTAGCTTCCGGAACTTTAATGTCGTCGATTCCCCAAGTTACTCCAGAATAAGTTACGTACTTAAATCCAAATTGCTTAATCTTATCGAGTGTTTGTGGTAACTTTTCAATTCCGTATCTTGTCATCATGTCTCCCATGAGCGCTGACATTGTTTTCTTATCTATCTCTTTGTTCACAAATGCATAGTCATCAGGAAGTAATTCATTGAAGAATAATCGTCCAACAGAAGTTTCAAAAAGCTTCCCGCCAAACTCACTAAACTTTTCTTTGTTTGGTGGAAGAATACTGATTTTTGCTCTGAAAGATAGTTCTCTAAAGCTATAGGCTGCAATTGCCTCTTCAGGAGATGAGAAATACTTTCCTTCACCTTTCTCTCCATCCGCGACAGAAGTCATCCAGTAACAACCAAGTACGATATCCAATTTATCAACTGATGCAATAAGATTTCCACTTCCCGGTTTTAGAACGTTTTTATCAGCAGCCATTATTTCACGAGCTTCTAGTTGTGCTTCTTCAGAAAGCGGCACGTGTACAGCCATTTGGTCTCCGTCGAAGTCAGCGTTAAATGCAGTACATACAAGCGGGTGAACTCGAATAGCATTTCCTTCAATAAGGATCGGTCTAAAAGCTTGAATACCAAGTCGGTGCAAAGTTGGAGCACGGTTTAGAAGTACATACTTGTTTTTGATAACACCTTCAAGAATGGCCCATACTTCAGGAATGGCATCCTCGATAAGTCGAGACGCTCCTCTGATGTTATACGCATACTCTCTTTTTAGAATTTCTGCAATAACAAATGGTCTGAATAGTTCAAGTGCCATGTGCTTTGGAAGTCCACACTGGTCAAGGTGAAGTTCAGGACCTACTACAATTACCGATCGTCCAGAGTAATCAACTCGTTTTCCAAGAAGGTTCTGTCGGAAGAGTCCTCGTTTACCCTTGAGGTTATCCGCAAGACTTTTTAGTGGTCGTCTTTGAGCTTGTCCTAATCCTGCATATGAAGCATTTCCATGTTTCATAGAGTTATCAACAAGTGCATCCACTGCTTCTTGAAGAATTCTTTTCTCGTTTCGAAGAATTACATCAGGAGCACTGATTTCCTTAAGTTTCTTTAAACGATTGTTTCGGTTGATAACTCGTCTGTACAAGTCGTTTACATCACTTGTTGCATGTCGTCCTCCATCAAGCGCAACCATAGGTCTAAGTGCTGCAGGAATAACAGGAATAGCAGAAAGGAACATCCACTCAGGACGAA
>JANMMK010000004.1:0-3260 GCA_031373235.1 bacterium
CCACCTTTTCTCAAAAGAGGTTTAAACTCTGAAAAGATTTTATGCACCTCGAATACTTCAATGTGCTCTATGACAGCCAGGAGCACTATGGTGTCATAGGTGTCCTTAAACATCCCGCTTCGGTCATAATTTACCAAGGTATACTTACCAGTAACAAAATTTTTAAGCTCCCCTTCGTTTCCACCAAAGTCTAAAACATCACCTTTCAAAAAAGATTTTACCTTTCGAAAACGATACTCTTGAAGAAATTTCTCCAACTTTATTTTTTGTGTGTTTATCATAGAAACTATTTAACCTTATAAATAAATATGTGTTCTTGGTCGCTAAAAACCCTCTCGAATCTTGGACTATTATCTAACACCTGATTAAGGACAGTAAAATTCTCTGAAGAAACAATCGTGTTCGATTTGAAATCATTTATTAAAGTGTTAGCAACAAGATCTCCATTCTTCTTAAACCATTCGCTTTTTAGATCTTCCCTTCGTAGACTCTTAGTTTTTAAACTCAAAAGCTCGTCACACACTTCCTGTCCACAGACAACACCGTCCCCTGAAATATGTGCCCATTTAAAATATAAATCATTATCATAGTCATAGAGAAATCTTGGTTCAAGACCAAGTACATACTTCATATTTGGGGCGTGATAGTAAAGCTGAGGAAACCAGTTCCAGGTTGGATAAAACACCACAGTATTTCTATCGACATTTTCTTCTAACCACTGACCTGTTTTTTCAAAAGTAGTTGGAGAAGGCCCAGAAGCAAAGGAACTATGCAAAAAAAGAAGGTTGGCGAAAAAATAATAAAACAAAACAACCAAAACTCCAGTTCTGAAAGCATTTTTTGAAGACTCGTTACTGATCACAAATGAACTTCTTACTTCATCAAGTGAAAAACAAACAAAAACAGCAGAAAAGAATACAAAGAAATCTTGAAATCTTAAACTAAGAGAAATTGTTCCTAAGAAAAATACAAGGGAAAGAAAAAACAAAACAGCTCGTAACACTGCCAGATTCTTGTACTCAGAACTTTCTCCTTGAGCAAAGAAAAAACCCTTTCTCTTTGCTTCAATATACCGATACACAAACATACTTAATGATAAAAAGAATGCACCAACAATAAGTGAGTTTTGTTTTATGAAATCAAAAAAATCAGCTTTATAAAGCTCGTTTCCTTCTGGAATATTAACTATCTTACCAATAATCGTTTCTTTATATATACCAAAGATAATATCTGTCATGTAAGTCAAAAAACCCTTAGATACTAAGAGCATCGAAAATAGACCTATAAAAAAACCACAAACTCCGTAAAGAAGATTCTTGTAGTCACCCTTTTCTCCATAAAATTTTTGAAAAATAAAGTAGGAAAAAAGTACTAATAACGGAAAATAAAAAGTAGCACTATGCCAATATAAGTAAAATATAGTAACCAATGCCACACTAAGATATTTTTTCTTAAACAAAAAATACAAAAGTATTAGAAGAAGTACCGGTGCAAGTGTATAAGGACGAGAAAGAAAAAATCTATGTATAAGCCCAACACCCATAATCGCAAAAGAAAACAAAACCCATAAAAAAGGATTCTTGAGGGAAAGCTTCTTTAGGACTATATACAAAATAGTAAAAGAAAGACTTGCTATAAAAATAGCGTAGAGTTTTATTCCTAAAAAAAGAGGATAAATATATGTAAAAGGTATAAGGGCTAGATAAAAGAAAAAGTTGTAATATACAAAATAGTTATTTCCTTGAGCCATCTTTGAAAAAAAAATTGCCTTAAAATCAGAAAAAGAATTCATGATTCCTTTTTCTCTCATTACTTCAGCAAAACGAATATGAAAGAAATGATCGTCACCTGTTGATACAGTAGGAAGAGACATGTAAACGAAACTAAATACAGACACAAAAAAAACAAATACTAGTAAGTACTTTACATTAGATTTGGACTCAAAATAACTTTGCAAACTTCCAAAGATTTTTAGCTTTTTAAAACTCTGAATATACTGCTTTATTTTTTCCTTCATTTTCTAAGTATATATAAAAAAGAAAAACCCCGCAAAAGCGGGGTTTTTCTTTTTTAAGTCAAACTTAACAACCAGTGAAAGATGGACCGTTCTCATTTAGAGTTGCATAGCAAGCAGCAGCGTTACCGTTTTGGTTTGCAGCAATACTCCATGTTCCAGTTCCTGTAGCTCCACATCCAGTAGAGTTCCATGTAACTGTACCCCAGTTAGTAGCTGTTGTGTTAGTCATAGTTGGAGCTGTAGAGTTTGAGTCACAAAGATCAACCTTAGCTGCGTGTTGACCACTAACTTCCGCTTTGAAAGCAGCAACCTTTGCTTTGTTTCTAGCACTGTTAAGAGAAGCGAGAACTACTGATGAAAGAATTCCGATGATTGCAATAACCACGAGAAGTTCAATCAATGTAAAACCTTTTTTATTTGACATTTTTTTTATAAAAAACTTACTTAATAATTTCAATAAAAGCAATAACCTATTAAGGCACCTCAAGGTTCTCTTGAGGTTAAACCTTGGACTTCTTGTATTGATTGATGTTAATTATACAAGGAAAATATGAATAAACATAAGGGACTGTGGATAAACAAGGGGAGTTTTGAGTTGGTAGGTGGTAGTTTTTAGTAAAAAAGAACTTGGTAATGAAGATATTTCTTCCACTCTCTTCTCTACAAACTAGAACCTCCCTACTATCAACTTACCTTATATCGCTCCTGAAATATTGTAGATTGGAATAAGTACTGAGGCTAAAAGAAATGCCACTCCAAGACCAAGCGTTACGATCATCACTGGTTCGATAAGGTCAACAAGAGTGTCTACCGCAGTCACCACTTCTCTTTGATAAAACTTCGCAAGGGTATCAAGGATTCTTCCGAGTTCTCCGGTCTCTTCTCCTACTTTTACCATTTGAACCATAATAGAAGGTATTTCTTCGTGACGACCGAAAGATTCTGAAAGTGGTTTTCCACCTTTTACTTCTTCGAGTGCTTGCTTGAGCACTTCTTCATATACTTTGTTATCAACAACGTCCGCACTTAACTCAAGCACTTTAACCATTGGCACACCGGAAACAAGAAGTGTATTCATGTTGTCTGCAAGACGAGAAAGGTAGAGTTTTTTGTATAGACTGCCAACATATGGAATCGAAAGCTTCAAACGAGACATGAGGTACGCACCCTTTTCCCCACGGCTCAAATGGAGAAGAAATGCACCTGAGATAATGACAGCTATGATAAAAAATATACCGTAGTT
>JANMMK010000014.1:0-3064 GCA_031373235.1 bacterium
AAGGCTTTCTTTGCATCTTCGACCATATTTTTTTATATCTTTAAGATAAAAAAAGAAAATAATACCGCATACGATAAGTACCGAAAGCACTTTCAGTATAAAAGAAAGTACGAACGCTTCGCCACCAAGAAAGCTATTTATAAGTACTACGAGATCAACTGCGATGGCTAGGCCTGAAATAAATAGAGTAAAGTATAGAAGCCACTTTCTTAGTGCAAATTCTTTTGTGTTCGCATCTAGGGTTACATTTTTTCTATAAATCCTTGAGAGAAATATAAATAGTGGAAAAGCGATGATGAGTGTTGAGAGCGCGATTCGAAGTGTGGTGTTGTATATATCAACATAGTAAGTCTCTATTTGTTGATTTGGAAGTAGATTATCAATAACGCTAAATATAAAAGTTAGAAAACTTATTACAGATGTATATAAAGAAGCGATTATGCCAAGTTGAATAAAAAATAACTTCGGAGTGTTTTTGTGAGGTTCCATATATCCTGTATTGTATCTTTAATCCCATGAAATACCTATTTATCTTGATGTAGAGTCAAGTGTGTAATTTTGTTTGTGAATGACGAGCAATATGAACTTATTCAGATACCATCTTCCCACTCAAGTAGTTTAGAACTCTTTTTTGTTGTTTTTCTATGCCGTCTGACCTAGAAATAAATTCTTCTGGTGTCATTAGTTGCCACTCAGTTCCTTCATCTCCAAAGACAACATCAGTTGTTTTTAGATTTAGAGGTTTAGCTACGATAAAATAGGATTCTCTATCTGGATATTTTATACTTTTAACAGTACATGAAAAAACAATGTTGTTTTTTTTAATACTTACTCCAAACTCTTCTTTTGCTTCTCGTGCAAATGTCTCAAAAGGTGACTCGTCACCTTCTCTTCCTCCTCCTGGAAGATCTATACAAAGGGGATGGCTATCTGTTTTATTGTCTCGTCGGTAAGTAAGTATTTTGTCACCTATAAATATAAGACCTTTTGCGCCCTGGAAATATACTTTTTTATATGTATTAGGATGAATCATTTTTTATACCCTAAACTCAATCACATCTCCATCTTTCACTACATATTCTTTTCCTTCTGTTCGAAGCAGGCCTTTCTCTTTTGCCCCTGGATATCCTCCACAGTCAATAAGATCTTTCCAGAAAATAACTTCTGCTCTAATAAATTTATCTTTAAAGTCATTGTGTATTGCCTGCCCTGCAACTGGTGCTGTTGAGTCTTTTTTGATTGTCCATGCACGAGTTTCTACTTCTCCAGTTGTCAGAAATGTTGCAAGGTCGAGGGTTTCGTATGCCTTTTGAATGAGTGTGTCGAGGCCATCGTCTTTGAGTGATAAATCATTTTTGAATGAAACTTTTTCATCAGTCGACATATCTTTGAGGTCGTTTTCAACTCCTGCATCCACGATGACATATGGAGCTCCTTCTTTTTCCAAAAACGAAACAAGTTTGGTGAATCGTTCGTCTTTGAGTTCATCTAGGTTTTTGCCACCATTCTTTTTATTAAGTACATAAAGAATTTTTTTGAGTGTAAGAAGGTTGAGGCCTTTTATTAGTTCTTTTTCTTCACTTGTAGTGTCTGCTTTGATAGCTAAATCCCCTTTTTCAAGCACCGGAAGAATTTTTGATAGTGCTTCATGTTCTTTTATTGCCACCTTGTCTCCCTTCTTTACATCTTTTTCAAGTGAACCAAGCCTTTTCTTTACTACTCCAGTGTCAGCAAGGATAAGTTCGAGATTGATAACTTCAATATCAGAAAGCGGGTCAACTTTTCCGTTTACATGGATAACATTGTCATCTTCAAAAATTCTTACAACTTCCGCGATAGCGTTTACTTCTCTGATATGAGAGAGGAATGCATTTCCAAGTCCTTCACCTTCCGAAGCGCCTTTCACCAGACCTGCAATATCAACAAACTCAACAATAGCAGGAACAATCTTTTGGGTTTTACTCATTTCTGAAAGTTTGTAAAGTCTTTCGTCTGGTACGGGTACAATTCCAACCGATGGGTCGATTGTGCAAAAAGGGTAATTTTCTGCCGGTACACTCTTTTTTGTCAGTGCATTAAAGAGCGTTGATTTACCAACATTCGGAAGTCCGACGATGCCAATTTTTATTTCCATTTTCTGTTTTTTCTCTTACTTTTAACTAACAACTATTAACTCCTAACTATTTTAACGCTTCTTTGAGTTCGTTTTCGTGGTTTTTTGCAACTGCCATCATTGCATCCATCTGACTCATTCCTGATTTCATCTTTTCTTGTGCCTCACCTGCAATCTTCATTAAAAGGTCTGGATTTGTTTCCATAAGTTTCATTATTTTTGCTTTTTCTGCTTCGGGAACATCTTTTAATTTTGAAGCCATTAATTTTTTGAGAATAAATTCTTTAAACATATGTTTATATACTATAAGTAAGTGTTGTTACTTTAACAGACCTTCAAGATAACTTCAATTATCAAAAAAAGATAGAAAAAAGTAAAAAATAACTTATAATAGAGAGTAATGAAATTTTTACTTCACCTCACCCTCTTTTTTACACTGCTCTGTGGATTTGGTTCGCTCGTCTTTAAACATGTTTCTCCCGAAGAAATAAAAGAATTTTCGGTCAATATCTTCGATCCTAGTTTCTATGTTGCGCTGGTAAACCCAGATATAAAATTCGTGCATGTTGTTGAAGGTATGAGAAAGGAACAAATTATTGCATTAATGGAAGAAAAGTTTAACTGGAGTAACCTTGATGTTCTTGCCTTCTCTGGTTTTGATGAATTAAGAGACACAAAGTTTGAAGGAAAATTTTTCCCTGGCTCGTACCTTGTTCCGAAAAATGTTTCCGGACTTTCTTTCAAGCAGATGATGCTTGAGCGTTTTAATACGAAAATGGTTGAGGAAGGAATCGAAACAGATATAAGAAAAAACAATTTTGATACAGACACGATCCTTACCATAGCATCTATTATTCAAAGAGAAGCTGGAAGTAAGAGTGACATGTATCTTGTCTCGGGAATTATTTGGAATCGTATTTTTTCTAATATGTCACTTCAAATGGATGCGAC
>JANMMK010000107.1:0-1908 GCA_031373235.1 bacterium
TTTTTTTCTAATTTTTCTAATGTTTTTTTACTTGAAATAATTCTAATCGGAAGCCCAATGATATCTGCATCAGCAAATTTCTCTCCCGCTCTCGCATCTCTATCATCAATAAGCACCAAATCTTTTTCTTTTAATTTTTGATACAAATCTTCAGTTGCTTTTTTAACACCTTCGTCACTTCCAGATAAATCAATAAGATGAATTTTAAAAGGAGCAACTGCTTCTGGCCAAATCATTGATGTTTCTGTACCGAATATTTCAGCAAGAGCACCAACAAGTCTTGATATACCGATACCATAACAACCCATAATAATTGGCTCTGCCTCACCTTTGTCATTCTTACATCTAACCCCAAGAGCTTCCGTGTATTTTGTTTCTAGTGGAAAAATATTACCAACCTCTATACCCCTCCTTTCTGTCAAATCCTCTTTTTTAATATTAAGTTTATCTAGATTCTCGTCCGTATAAACCTCTTTGTTGATGGATATCTTTTTTTCTTCATTTACATAAATTGTATCTTCTCCCGCATCACAAAGAGTTTGAAATTCGTCACTGAATTTTTTTGTGAAAATACCACCATCCGCAGATGTTCTAAGTGTTAGATGACCTATCCCGAGTCTTGCATAAACCTTATGATACGCTTCGGCGACTTTTTCATATAATAAGTTATGTTCTTCCTCTGTCCTTGCAAAGGAATACATATCTTTCATAACAAATTCCCTTCCTCTAAGTAGTCCGTTTTTTGCCCGAAGTTCGTTTCTAAATTTATTTTGTATTTGATAAGTAAGTATTGGTAAGTCTTTGTATGACTGTATGAATTCTCCAATAGCATCAACAAAAGGTTCTTCATGTGTGAGGCCGACACCGAGTTCTGTGCCATTTTTTAGTTTTGTTTTAAACCAATTATCTACAACAGAATCATCCCACCGATTAGTTTTCTCCCATATTTCTTTTGGTTGAAGTGTAGTCATCATAACTTCCTGACCACCAATTCTGTTCATTTCTTCACGAACAACTTTTTTAACATTTTCAAGTACTCTAAGTCCTAAGGGTAAAAACACATATACTCCCGCCATCTCCTTATGAATAAACCCCGATCGAATAAGTAAAGAAGCGTTCTTTGCCACCTCATCTTTTGGAGCCTCAAATCTTGTTTTTGTGAAAAGTTGTGATTGTCTCATATTTTTTTGTAATTAAGACTATTCTACTACAAATATTGATTTGTGCATTTCATGGACAACACAAACAATATGTTTCTTAAAAAACTTACCTGTTTTGACAAAAGACACCTTTTGTTATTACATGGAGAGCGAAATGAAAAAATTCCTGCTCTTCTTACTCGTCGTCATCGCAACCATTGGTTTCGCAACCTCACTCAACTGGATGAAGAAGTCCCATGAGATTGAAGGTGAAACCTTCACCGTTCTCTACTCAAAAGCATTCACTCATAGCGGATGGTTTGGCATCAAAAGCGAAAGAGGGTTGATAGTGGCATCAACACCATCGTCTCCCAACATCTATACTTTTGAAGTTCCCCGGAAAGAACTTCTACCAGCAAACAAGGTCTTCACCTTTACGACACTTGGTCGGATGGTTTTGTTCGAAAAAGTTACCCCACCACCGCAGGCCTCGAACTAGAAACCTGCCGATCAACCAGGTAGACAACGAGTATCAACACCCGCGCCCCGTGCGCGATTTTTTTTGATTTATCAAAAAACGAGTACCCTTGTGGTGCGATTTTTTTTGATTTATCAAAAAACGAGTACACTTGTGGTGCGATTTTTTATACTAAATTTTACTTAAATAGTTTTCCAATATCAGACCCCGTCACTAAAAGCATAAGTAAAATTAAAAAACTAAAACCAATCGCATTGACGGTATTAGCAATTTTTGGAGTGATTGGTTTCT
>JANMMK010000038.1:0-2974 GCA_031373235.1 bacterium
GCGCTCACTGGACACTTAGTATTTTCAACTATCCACACCAATGATGCTATTGGAGTAGTACCAAGACTTGTAGACATGGGTGTTGATCCTTATCTTATTGCACCAACACTTATTCTTTCGATGGCACAAAGACTAGTTGCAAAAATTTGCGATCAAGGAGGAAGAGAAGTTCCACTTGATGAAAGTATACAAATGATGATAGATAAGCAGTTTGAAGATCTTCCAGAAAAGTATCGCGCCCTTATTCCAAAAAATAATACAGTTGTTAGGGCAGAGCCAACGCCTGAATGTCCTAAGGGTACTCATGGAAGAATAGGAGTGTTCGAAGTATTTAAGATGAGTAAAGAGCTTGAACATGTCATTCTTACTACTCCAACTGAGCCAGATATTTGGAAGGTTGTTCGAGGTGAGGGGATGATGACTATGAAGGAAGATGCAATAAAAAAAGCATTAGAACATAAAATTCCTTTTGAAGAAGTTAATACACTCGCGTAAAAATATATTACTAATGATATAATTAATTCATGGCAAACAAATCTTACAGTGTTACGTTCGTAGATGATGATAAGTTTCTTCTTAATATGTACAGTATGAAGTTTACTAAGGAAGGGATGAAGGTAAATACTATTCCTAGCCCTGAGGAAGCACTCGAAAAACTCAGAGAAGGTTTAAAGCAAGATATTTTACTTCTTGATGTGGTAATGCCAGGGATGGATGGTATTGAATTGCTCTCAAAAATACGAGAGGAAAAGTTAGCAGAAACTTCTATTGTCATTATTCTTTCAAATCAAGGTCAACAAAGTGACATTGATAGAGCGAAAGCTCTCGGTATTCATGGTTACATTGTTAAGGCAACTACCATTCCTTCTGAGGTATTAAATGAAGTGCTCCGAATAGCAGGGGAAAATGGAAGATAATTACTAATTTATATAATTAATTTATGGACTACAGTGAAGAACTAAAAGACCTCGTAGAAATAGTTATTAAGGAAGGTGCATCAGACTTACACCTTTCAGAAGGACGGCATCCAACTATTCGAGTCTCTGGTCAGTTGGTGCCACTAGTTCGTAAAAAAGCACTTTCTACAGAAGACACAAAAGCTCTTTTAAAAGAGTTGATGCCCGCTGACTTTGTAAAAATATTTTTAGAAAAAAAAGAGATAGATTTTTCTTTTAGTGTAGAGGAGAAGGCGCGTTTTCGAGGGAATGCATATTTTCAGCAAGGGCATATTTCTATTGCACTTCGGTTTATACCTAAGAACAGCCGTACATTTGATGAGTTAAAGCTTCCAGCGCTTCTCGCAGATTTTGCAAGGAGGAAGCAAGGATTCTTTTTGGTGGTTGGTCCTGTTGGACAAGGGAAGTCAACAACCCTTTCTTCAATGATAGAGTTAATTAACGAAGAAAGAGCTGAGCATATTGTTACCATCGAAGATCCGATCGAATACACTTACGAACAAAAAAAGTCCATCATTGACCAACGAGAGGTAAAGATAGATACACATGATTTTAATGCCGCGCTCGTTTCGGTGCTTAGAGAAGATGTGAATGTTATTTTGGTGGGAGAGATGAGGGGTCCTGAAACCATGTCGGCCGCCGTAACAGCTGCCGAGACGGGACACTTGGTGTTCTCAACCCTTCATACCAATAATGCTGCTCAGACTATTGACCGAATTATCGATTCTTTTCCTCCAGGTCAGCAAGATCAAATCAGGGTACAGCTGGCAGGTTCACTCATTGGTATATTTTCTCAACGACTTATTCCTCGAATCTCAGGAGGGTTGGTGCCAGCGTATGAACTTTTGATTGTAAACGGTGCAGTAGCAAATCTCATTCGAGAAAAGAGAATTCATGAAATAAACACAGTTATTGAAACAAGTTCAGAGCAGGGTATGATAGATATGAATAGATGCCTTTCTGATTTAGTGCGAGCAGGAGAGATCACTATCGAGAATGCATATCGTTACGCGTTTAATCCAAAAACATTAGAGAGAATGTTATAGGTTTAGTGGTAAGTAAATAAAGTTGTAAGTTAGTAAGTGTAAGTATATGTCTACAGGTTTAGATAATTTTAAAATATACAGTTCGGCTTCAGAGTTAGAGTTAAAAGTGTTTGAGTTAACCAAAAAGTTTCCTCTAGATGAGAAGTTTCGTTCGGTTGATCAGTTGCGTCGCTCATCATCTTCAGTGTCAAATAATATCGCCGAAGGTTATAATAGGAAACCAAGTAAGGAAAAAATCAGGATATTTAGAGATATAGTTAAAGGTGAAGCAGAGGAAACAAAACGGAATCTTTATATGTGTTTGAGGAAGGAATTTCATAATGATTCTGATATAATAGAAAAGTATACAGAGTTATTAAAAATGATTAGTGGGTATGTAAAGTTTTTAGAAAGAAAACTTACTAACTTATAAACTTAACCCTTAAAAACTTGTTATTTAATTACAAAGCGATAGATCAAAGTGGTGCTGAAACAAGTGGAGGTGTGGATGCTATTTCTATTGATGTAGCAATTAATTCTCTTCAGAAAAGAGGTTTGGTGGTCGCTAGTATCCATCCAAGTGACGAGCGAGGAGATATGCTTCATCGAAGCATTAAACTTTTTGAGAGAATTAAAAACAAAGACATTGTTATTCTGTCTCGTCAGATGGCAACACTCTTTACAGCGCAAGTATCTGCTCTTCGAGTTTTTAGACTTATTGGAAGTGAAGTTGTAAACCCTGCACTCGGAAGAATTCTTATCGAAGTTGCTGATGACATTCAAGGAGGAGCCAATATTTCAAAAGCGCTTTCGAAGCACCCAAAAGCTTTTTCAAATTTTTATGTAAACATGGTGAGGGCTGGAGAAGAGTCTGGAAAGCTCGACCAAACATTTTCTTATTTGGCCGATTATCTTGATCGTAGTTATGCTGTAACAAGCAAAGCAAAGAACGCTCTTATTTACCCTGCATTCGTTATCTTTACTTTCTTTGCG
>JANMMK010000060.1:0-2550 GCA_031373235.1 bacterium
CCGCCGCGATCGCCCTCTACACCGGGCGCCTCCATCACACCGACGCGCGGATGGATGTGACGACGGCAAGCCGTTTTCATCTCGGCGAAATTCTATTCTCCTCGCTGTGGTGGGAGCAAGAAAATATAGTCAGTACGGAAAAGAAGCCTGCCAAAAAATAATAAAAGGACTTGCTGGCTACCCTATCGTTATTGTCTCAGGTCTTGCACTTGGCATAGATGCAATTGCCCACGAAGAAGCAATCAAAGCTGGACTTAAAACTATCGCCATCCCTGGATCAGGACTTGGAGAAGATGTTATCTACCCCCGCTCACATCTAGGGCTAGCAAAAAGAATTCTAGAAAGTGGAGGTTCTCTACTCTCTGAATTAGACGAACATACCAAAGCAGCTGAGTGGACATTTCCACAAAGAAACAGAATCATGGCAGGAATTTCAAAAGCTGTACTTGTGATTGAAGCAGAGAAAAAAAGTGGAACACTAATAACTTCAAGACTCGCCACAGAGTATGGACGAGACGTGCTTGCAGTTCCAGGATCAATATTCTCTTCACTCTCTGAAGGGCCACATCTGTTACTGTCACTTGGTGCCGGAATCATCCAAAACAGTAGCGATCTTTTACAAGCACTCGGTATTGAAGAAAAAGGAATAACAGAAGAAAAAACTTACACTGACCTATCGACTGAAGAAAGGTCACTAGTGGAATTATTAAAAACGCCTCAGGCTCGAGATGAACTAGCCGATACCCTTGGCTGGAATACCTCGACCTTGTCTGAAACCATAACCCTCCTTGAACTTAAGGGTGTGATAAAGGAAAGTTTAGGAAAAATATTTTTGGTATAAAAATCGACCACCTATTTTATTGGGTGGCCGCTTCAAGTAAAGAACGGATGACAGGGACTGCTTTGTTAGCAAACGAATTTGGATCATCACAATCAACACCACACTCGTAGCAAACGATATCGGTGCATCCCGCTTGTTCCATCTGCACTAATACCTGAGCATTGGTGCAAACAGCAACACAAGGACGGCCACTAAGTTGCGGAGCAATGTATTCCATCAAATTCAATCCTTCCGGATTGTTTTGCATGAAGAGAAAAGGAGAAACGACAACAAGAGACACTGGTTTTTTTCTATTCAGTAACTCAGCTATTATTTCCATTCCTTCCGTTTTGCAAATAAATTCGGCAGAAATTTTGGGATGGACATTTCTAAACCACCCTGTAAAACAACCGAAGCCTGTATAGGGAGCAAACTCAACAACAAGAATTCTTTTTTTCATATTTCAGTATTTTAAAAGTATACTACTCTTTTATATAAAATTTACAATAAACAAGTCACACCCTCGATAACCACAAGGTCACCATACTAGACGGAAGAAAATACTTTTTAAAAACACTCACGGCAGCATGACTGATGCTGTAGTAAGATAAACCATACCAATGGTTTATCGTGTGTTTTTTAAAAGTGTTTTCTGGAGTAGCATTTGCAAAAAAAGTGATTTTCCCTTTTACTTATCCTAATGTCATATAAATTACTCATTGTTGAGTCGCCTTCAAAAGCAAAAACAATTAATAAATATCTAGGAGACGAATACATAGTTCGCGCGTCAGTTGGTCATGTTAGAGATCTTCCAAAGAGCAATAAGAAAGCAATTGATATAGAAAAAGGTTTCGTTCCTCATTACGAAATTTCTCCTGGAAAAGAAAAGGTTATTGATGAAATAGCTTCTTTAGCAAAGAAAGCAGATGAAATACTCCTCGCAACCGACCCCGACCGAGAAGGAGAAGCGATCGCTTGGCACATCAAAGAAGCGGTAGGACTCAAACAGCCCAAGCGTGTTGTCTTCCATGAAATTACCAAAGACGCTATTTTGGAAGCACTAAAACATCCAAGAGTAATTGACGAAAACCTTCGTAAGGCACAAGAAGCAAGACGAGTCCTCGATAGACTGGTGGGTTACGATCTTTCAGGAATAATCTGGAAAAAAGTTCGATACGGACTTTCAGCTGGCCGAGTACAATCCCCTGCACTTCGAATCATCATGGAAAGAGAGCGGGAAATCAGAGCTTTTATCCCCGAAGATTTTTTTGTTATTTCAGGAAATTTTAAAACTGAACAAAAACAAACACTCTTTCTTACTTGCGAAACAGAACCAAAAACCCAAGAAGAAGCAAATAAGATTCTTGTGGAAGCAAAAAAATCTCCTTGGTTAATTGAAATTATCACAAAAACAGAAGTAAAAAGAGAAACTCAGTTACCGCAAGCTTGTCGACGGAGATGTCAGTGACCATGACCTTGGCGCAACCAGCCGCAAGAGCAGCAAGGATGGTCATCATTCCGATGGGGCCTGCACCCAGCACGACCGCACGCAACCCGTGGCCGGGTGGTTTACCCGGCTTGGTGCAACATCACGGCATAATTATAGAGCAATAAGTAGCTCCGTAAGTGTGAATTTTTAATCCTACTTACAATTAGCGGTTTTTTCTTTTAAGAGTTGTATGATCTCGTTCTTGATCTCCGGACTCTTAAAACTGTCTACTTTTTTTGCT
>JANMMK010000093.1:0-9461 GCA_031373235.1 bacterium
CCCTTAGGGGAAAAACAATAACCGACCTACTCGACAAAGATTCTTCTGTCTACAAAATAGAAAGGGAAGAACTACCAAAAATAGTACGTCCTCCAAGACCCACGATTGATGTGGATGGATTTTCGTCTATCCCTTCTGGAAGAACTTTTAATCAAGACCTCACCGGAGCAGTAAAAAATGATAATCTTTCAATGATTAAAGTCGCTTTAAAAAACGAACAGTACAAAAGTGCTCATGCTGAAGAACCAGAAGAAATAAATAAAAATAATTTTAAAATTATTATCGCCATAACATTTTTCCTTGCTGTAGCTGGAGGATTATTTATTTGGGTTTTTCTTAAAACAAAACCACCCGTCATAACCAATACCCCTGCCGTAAACAGCATAAAAACAGTGCCGAGCGTCATCTTTAGTGAAGAGATTACAAAAATTAATATTTCTAAAAAAGCAGAAAGAAATTTTCAAACAGAGTTGGTGCAGGAACTTGGAAAAAAGAGGGGGAAAGATTCGATTGAGGAACTGTCTCTTGTATACAAAGAATCCGAAGGTGTCGAAAGACCTGCTTTAGGGTATGAAGCAAGAGAGGCTATTGGCCTCGTTCCACCAGAAGCACTTACTCGTTCTTTGGAAGAAAAAATATTCCTTGGTATCTGGTCTGACGGTATAAAAAGTGAGCCATTGCTTATATTAAGATCTGACTCACCCCAGAGCATTCTTACTAACATGCTTACATGGGAGACGACACTAAAAGACGAAGCAAGAAGTATTTTTGGAACATACTACACTGAATCATCCTACGCGCTCTCCTTTAAAGATAAAGTTGTTTTAAATCAAGACGTTCGAGTGCTTCAAAATAGTTCTGGAGCATCAGTATTCTTCTACACTATTCTTGATAAAAACCACATTGTTTTTGCCCGAAGTAGTAGTGCACTAAAAAGAGTTCTCGAAAGACTGCGAGAACAAAAACTCAACTAGACCTAGTTTTGATTTTTTTTCCTTATGTTAATATATATCAGTAATACTAAATAAAATATTATGGATACTACTAAAATAGCTTACTTCAAAGAAAAACTTACAAAAGAACTCGCTCTCCTAGAAGAAGAGCTATCGACTGTTGGAAGACGAAATCCTTCTAACCCCGATGACTGGGAGGCAACAGCACCTCAAGATAATGTTTCGACCGCCGACAGAAACGAGGTGGCCGACGAAATAGAAGACTACGAAACAAATACTGCGATACTTAAGGATTTAGAGATTAGATACAATGAAGTAAAAAGTGCCCTAATGAGAATTGATGAAGGTGCTTACGGATATTGTGAAATTACCAAAACACCAATAGAAATAGAAAGACTAGAAGCAAATCCAGCAGCGAGAACTTGCAAAGCTCACTTACACACTAAAATATAAGTTATGGTCGCAAAAGTCTACAGTGGACAAAGCGATATCAACAAAGGGACGATTATTGAAGTTGAAACAGACCTCGCGAAAGGTCTGTTTTCTTTTTCTTTGGTTGGATTACCGGACAAAGCAGTTGAAGAAGCAAAAGATAGAGTAACCGCAGCTATAAAAAATAGTGGGTTTGATTCACCTAAATCTAAAAATCAAAAAATAATCATCTCGCTTGCACCTGCTGATGTAAAAAAGGAAGGGGCTATATTTGATCTTCCTATAGCACTTGGTTATCTCCTTTCTTCCGAAGCAATACAATTTGACAGTGAAAAGAAATTATTTTTGGGAGAACTGGCCCTAAACGGAAGTCTCCGAAAAGTAAAAGGTGTCTTACCGATAGTAAGGGAAGCAAAACAAAAAGGTTTTACAGAAATATTTTTACCTAAAACAAACGCAAAAGAAGCTTCTTTAATAAAAGATATCAATATATACGGAGCAGAAACACTTGTTGAGA
Organism: bacterium; assembly: GCA_031373235.1. Lineage (GTDB taxonomy): Bacteria > Patescibacteriota > Minisyncoccia > Phycocordibacterales > CAIRYW01 > JANMMK01. The sequence continues at coordinate 1,903 of JANMMK010000093.1, forward strand.
TACTTGATCATCTAGATACGAGCAAAGACAAAAGAACACGAAAGTCACTTACACCTGAAATAACTAGAGTAGTTACACCAAATGTTACAGAAAGACAAAGTGATCTAAAAGATATCCGTGGACAAAACCTTGCTAAGAGGGCGCTCGAAATTGCTGCCTCTGGAGGCCACAATATACTACTGTATGGCCCTCCAGGAACCGGAAAGACAATGCTCGCTAAAGCATTCGCTTCACTTCTCCCACCATTACATTATGAAGATATGCTAGAAGCCACCAGTATTCATTCAACTGCAGGAACCTTAGAAGGGGATGTCATTTTGTACCCACCCTTTCGAGCACCTCACCATACCTCTTCTCATGTAGCAGTTGTTGGTGGCGGATCAACTCTAAGACCAGGTGAAATAACACTAGCGCACAAAGGAGTTTTATTTTTGGATGAATTTCCTGAGTTTGATAGACGTGTAATTGAGTCACTCCGGGAACCGCTTGAAGAAAAAAAGATCCGAATATCACGAGCTAAAGGAACAGCGCAGTTTCCAGCTGACTTTATTTTAATCGCAGCAATGAACCCTTGTCCTTGCGGAAACTATGGAAGTGAGAAAAAGATTTGTTCATGCCCACCCTTGGCAATAACAAAATATCAAAGAAAAATTTCAGGTCCTATTATGGATAGACTGGACTTATTTGTTCCCGTACAAGAAATACCTTACACATCGTTACATAATACATCTTTTGAGGAGTCGTCAGAGGATGTCCGTAAAAGAATAATCGAAGCACGAAGTGTACAATTAAAGAGAGGTCTTTCCTCAAATTCAAACAGTAAATTAAATAGCCATATTAAAGCAAAAGAAATAAATAAAATGATAGTGCTCAGTAAGGAAGCCGAGTCTATCCTGACGCTCTCAGCAGAGAAGATGTCTTTATCTCCAAGAGCATATCATCGTGTCATGCGACTCTCGAGAACAATCGCTGATTTGGCAAAAAAAGAAACCGTAGAAAAAGAACATATACTTGAAGCTCTCCAGTACAGACATAAACAAGAGAACTAAAAAATACAGGACTTTTAAGTCCTGTATTTTTATCTTGAATTATTTCTTAAGAATTCAAATTAAAATGGATTTTTTCCTCCACGAACTTCAAAGTGAAGATGGCTTCCTGTTGAACGTCCACTTGAACCCATAGCACCGATTTGTTCACCTTTTTCTACAGAATACCCAACTGAAACCAAGTTATTTGAAAGGTGTGCGTATAAAGTTTGAGTACCATTTGGGTGCATAATAACTATATGATTACCGTACCCTCCATTCCATCCTGAATTCTTTGAAATAATTACTTTACCGCCAGCAGCTGCATAAACAGGGGTTCCAAAGGTATTGGCAAGGTCAACTCCGCAACGACATCCTCCGTGAAGACCTTGTGTCCTAACACCTCCAGAAATAGGTTTCATAAAATAACCCGTAGTGTCAGCATACGATTTTAGATTTTTAGCTGTAGTAATTTTAGTTTTTGGAGTTTCAGCCAAGAGCACCTCACCATCTGGAATAATAAGTTCTTGTCCAACTGTTAATGCGGAAGTACCCGACAAATCATTAAAATTAATAATTTCTTCGGCATCACCCTTAAAAGTCGCAGCAATAGTTTTGATAGTGTCTCCTTTTTTTACAATGTACTTTACCCCAGAAATAGGTAGGATAACTAACTGGTCATTAATTTTTATATCTTTAGCGTTCTTTAGATTGTTTGCCCAAATAATAGTATTCGCTGAAACTCCAAACATTTCAGCAATTTGACCAAGCGTATCACCAGATCTTACTGTGTATATACTAATTTTGTCTGAATCAACATGCTCACTTACCTCAAGTCTTGTCCCGGCAGGACCAGAGACAGTCTCAACAGCACTATCGTCGACTATAGATATTTCCGAGTTCTTTTTGTAAGGGTTTGGGTTTATGTTCGTCACCGCTTGAAGAAGTGCTGTATTTTGCGAGTTTTCAGTGGTCTTAACTTCTGCACCATTTGCTTTCACCTTCTCAAAGAAAGAAAAAATACCTGCATGGACAGGTATTGGGCTAACTAAAAAGGTAAAAAATATAAAAAGAGACAAAAACCCCTTCATAAGAAGGTTCTTGTTAATAAATTTTGTCCACACGAGGCTTAGATAGCCTTCTTGAGGTTTGTTAACATTATGATAAATAGTGCTTAATTTATATTGTAATTCTTGATTTTCTGTAAAATATGGCTTAACAAAGCCATCTTGCTTTTCAGGAATACCTACACCATCCATATTACCCCCTGTAGAACACCTGTCAAACAAACTTATCCCCGTCTGTGGAAATCTAAAAAACTTCTACTTAGAGCTTTTTTGTTTAAAGAAGTAACCTCGTGTTATAGTTTTGCTCATGGAGGAAAAAAATGTACCTTTCTATTTAGAAGGACTCAACGAAAAACAAAGGGAAGCGGTACTAACTACCGAAGGCCCTCTGCTTATACTCGCCGGTGCAGGTGCCGGAAAAACTAAAACAGTTACCCATAGAATTTTGAATATTATAAAGAAAGGGGTCAGTCCAAAACACATACTCGCAATTACTTTTACCAACAAAGCTGCGAAAGAAATGAGAGAAAGAACCTTATCTCTGCTAAAGAAAAGTGGTGAAGACGGTTTTGAAAACACTTTTATCTCTACTTTTCACTCACTTGGAGTTGCTATCATTAAGGAGCAAGGACACCTTCTTGGACTTCCAAGACATTTTGCTATCTTTGACCGAGGAGATTCAAAAAGTGCAATAAAACAAGCAATGGAAGAGCGGGGGATCGATCCCAAACAGTTTGACCCTGCCAAAATGCTCTCTGCCATTTCAAAAGAAAAGGGAAATGGAGTATTTTACGAAGAATTTAGTTTAAGGGACAAAGGTTATAGTGAGACAATAGTTGGAAATATCTGGGAAAGCTACGAAGCGATTCTACAAAAAGAAAAGGCGCTCGACTTCGATGACCTACTCTTAAAAACTCTTGAACTCCTCCGCAAAGAAGAAGTCCGTGCTTACTACAACTCACTTTGGCGATACATACATATAGATGAGTACCAAGACACCAACAGAGTACAATATGAAATTGCAAAAATTTTGGCAAAAGAACATAAAAACATTGCGGTCGTGGGTGACATAGATCAATCAATATATAGTTGGCGGGGAGCAGATTTCAAAAACATACTCCGATTTGAAAAGGACTATCCTGATACAAAATTAATTCTTCTTGAGGAGAACTACCGCTCAACCCAAAATATTCTAGCGGTTGCAAATGCCATTATTGCAAAAAACACACTCAGAAAAGATAAAAATCTTTTTACAAAAAATGCGGAAGGGGATTTGCTCTCATTGTATGTGAGTACAGACGAAAAAGATGAAGCGTTCCATATCGCAAAAACAGCACAAATGCTCATATCACAAGGAGCAAATCCGGAAGAAATTGCTGTACTCTATCGTGCCAACTTTCAATCAAGAGTTCTTGAAGAAGCCTTCCTTACACTTGGAATTTCTTATGACCTTATTGGAACAAAGTTTTTTGAAAGAAAAGAAATTAAAGATGCAATTGCTTATCTACGTTTGGCATTAAACCCAGAATTACTTTCCGATTTCAAACGAGTACTCGTTGCCCCAGCAAAGGGGATTGGGAAAGTGACACTTCTTAAAATACTCTCTACCGAAGAAGAGTTTTTAGACAAAAAAATAAAAGAAAAACTTCTCCCTCTTCGCACACTCCTTTCTGAAATAAAAAACCGAGTAGAAACAAAGGCTCCTAGTGACACCATTAAACACATCATACAAGCCTCAGGACTTGAAAGTATGTATAAAACAGGCAAAGACGAAGATTTGGAAAAACTAGAAAACCTAAAAGAACTAGTAACTATTGCTACTGCATATGATGTGTACGAGCCACAAGAAGGTATCGAAAAGTTTTTAGAACACGTATCCTTGTCTTCCGACCAAGACGAACTGGATCAAAAAAAAGAAGGGGTAAAACTCATGACTGTACACGCTGCAAAAGGACTCGAATTTGATTACGTCTGCATTACTGGTCTTGAAGCGGGACTCTTCCCCCACGAACGAATGGGTGCTGAAAGTAATCTTGAGAGTGAAGAGGAGGAAAGAAGGTTATTCTACGTAGCAGTGACGAGAGCACGTAAAAAGATATATCTTTCTTATGCATCAACTCGTATGATTTTTGGATCAAGAAATATAACTATCCCTTCTGAGTTTTTGCTTGATATTGACGATGCATTTTTAATTCGTGAAAACTCTTCTTTCTATAGTGATAACTTCGGAAGAACCAGCTACAATGATGGAAGAGGAGGGAACATGAACTATCTGGATTGGTAGTATAGATAGTTAAGAGTTATTAGCCTGCCTGTCGCCTGCCTGTCCGGTAGGCAGGGCAGACAAGTTAAGAGTTATTAGTGGAATACACATACCCGCAAGCAAAAAAGTCACTTGGACAAAACTTCCTTAAGAGTAAGGCGGTTGTTTCTCGTATGCTTGAAAAAGCTGAAGTAACAGAAGGTGATGTTGTTGTTGAAATTGGTCCAGGAAAAGGTATTTTAACCAAACTACTTTTGGAGAAAGGGGCGACAGTGTTTGCAATAGAAAAAGATGACTTACTTTTTGGAATACTCGAACAAGAGCTCTTTACTTACATAAAAGACAAGAAACTGTTTCTTATCCACGCAGATATCCTGGACGTATCCATAACAGAAACTTTCCTTTTCCACAAAATACAAAATACAAAATACAAACTAATCGCAAACATTCCCTACAACATAACAGGAGAAATACTTAGAAAATTTCTAGAAAAAGATCTCCAACCTTCTCTCATTGCACTCCTCGTGCAAAAAGAAGTAGCAGAAAGAATTACTGTAAAAGATGGTAAAGAAAGCATCCTCTCAATTAGTATAAAAGTGTACGGTGAACCTTCTTACGCATTTACTGTAAAAAGAGATCTTTTCTCTCCCGCTCCGAATGTAGACTCCGCAGTATTAGTTATCAAAAAAATTTCAAAAAAACTTTTTACTGAAAATAAATTGATTGAAAAAAGTTTTTTTGAAATAGTAAAGAAAGGATTCCTCCATAAAAGAAAGAAGCTTCCGAACAACCTTCCTGAAATAAAGACGAATGAAAAATTAAAAGATTACAAAGACAAAAGAGCTGAGACACTTACTCCTCTCGATTGGATATATATAACCAAAACTATATTCCAGGACTAGTAGCAATTCCTATTTGATCAAAACTTTCTGCTCCTGTGGTAATACCGTAGTAACTAAAATCAACAGTCTCGGTACTTTCACATTCTGAAGAAACAGTTATACAGACACCGCTTCTGATTGCTTTTCCAAGTGTTGCAGCTTGTGGCGTTGTAGCATAAGCATCTTTCAGAGATGAAGCAATAGCAGTCCAACTCATCAAGTGTGTACCGTCACCTGCATTATTAAGCTGATTAGAATCAACCTCAAAAGTATATCCGTTACAACAAACATCGCTTTCTGTGCCGATTGTTCCACCAAAATCAACTGCAATGGCATCGGTAATACTAAGAGCACTGGCTCTAAAAACTACGCTTGCAGACACAAGCACCACAGAAAAGAAACACGCTAAAATAATTTTTTTATTCATACTAATATAGCTCCATACTAAACTTCACTTCATTACTACTTCCAAGTGAATTTCTAACCATAAGTGTAACCTCAAATAATTTAGGAACCTGAGCTTTTACTTTTTCCCGCCCACTTGAAGGTAGGGAATCTAGTGTCTTTTGAAATCTCTCCACCATTCCCATATTTAGAGAAAAAGTGATAGTTTTGCCGTCAGGAGAAAATATATTTGTATATGTGTTTGGACTTTCTTGAGAAACCAATACCGTATTACTTACTAAGTCAAAATTTATCCCCGTGATAGTCACCTCGGTACCATTCTTACCGGTTGTTGGAGTAATACTTGTTATAAGTGGTCTATTCACCACGTCGCTTCTTGGTTTAATAGTATAAGTAGGATATAAAATCTTATTGAGCTCGGCTCTATCGTATACTTTTTTAGGTGATGTTATTGGAGTTTTTTCAGACAAAACACCTGTATTTACTTCAGAAATACCATCTGTACTTATATATATTTGAGAAAGTTTGTTTCTGGTCAATGGTCCAACAAAACCTGTTGCTGAGGTAAGTCCTGCAGGAGACAAAATTTCATCTTTATACTTTTCCTGAAATCTTTTAACTGCATCGAGTGTTCTTACACCAAAAAAATTTGTCTCAAAACCAGCACTGCCATTTCCAGCACTTGAAACCATTGTATCAGTGTCAGTATTAAGCACTCTTTGTAAAAGCAACACATCACTTTGTGACATACCTACCTTAAGGTTAACAGTAAAATCATAGCCGAAAACTACAAGAGGAGACAGCGCTAAAAGACAGATACTAGTTTTAAGAAAATACTTTGAGATATCCATAGGTAAATTCTAGCATAAACAAAAACATCTCTGCTATACTTATAAACACACATGCACACACCCTCAAGAAAAATAATAGCACTCGCCATCATTTCTCTTTCAGTCATTCTGACGAGTGGCATTATAAAATACAAAGACAAAGTAATCCTGCTCAAAGAAAAAGTTTTTGGTAGTTCTGAAGAACAGATTCTCTCTATCACACCAGAAGTAGCCGAAGATGAGGTAAACACTTCATCTTCTCTAGACACTGATGAAGATGGCTTAAAAGACTGGGAAGAAACTCTCTGGGGAACAGATAGTAAGAACAAAGATAGCGACAAAGATGGTGTCCTCGACGGAGAAGAAGTCTCAAAAAACAGAAATCCTCTTCTAGCAGGACCAAATGATGTGCTCAGTGAAAAAGAACTACTCACAAAACAAGGAATTGCTGAAACAAACCAAAACCTCTCTCCGAGCGATACTTTTGCCAGAAACATCTTTACCGAAGTGGTATCACTCAAAGAATCAAACTCCTTCACCCCAGAAAATAAGACTCGGGTGGTAGATGAACTAACTCAAAGTGCAAAACAAAATTTTTCCTATAATTCTTATACCCGAGTTGGTTTAAAAGTTTTTGGTGGTGAAGAAAAAGAAAAAATAAAAAAATATGCATCAGAGTTTGCAACTATTCAAATAGACATGTTTCTTGCAATGTACAAAAATAAAGACGTATTTCAAAATAACGTATCAAAAATGTCTGAAATATATGCAAAAACTGCAACTGACTTATACAAAATTGAAGTCCCACAGGTCATTTCAGGTCAACACCTCACAATCGTGAACAACTACGAACTCTCCTCTTCTGCCTTTTCATATATACATAATTACAAAAAAGACCCAGTAACTGCAGGTATCGCCCTCCAGTACTATCAAAGTACTAACGAAACACAAAACGAGGCCCTCCAAACCATCGCGGAGTATTTAAGAAGTAATGATATAATTTTTACTGAAGAAAATACCAAAAACTTTTGGAATAGATTCTAAGGTACTAAGCTGACAAAATTTTATGAAAAATAATTTTTTAAAAT
>JANMMK010000002.1:0-4535 GCA_031373235.1 bacterium
GGATTTTTGGTAACTCCATAAGCTGAATTTTCGGTAGAACCTCCCATGGCAAACTCGTCCATGTTTGTTCTTCCGATAAATATCGCTCCGGCATCTTTAAGCTTTTTTATAACAGTTGCGTCATAGGTTGCTTTATAGTTCTCTAAAATTTTTGAAGCAGATGAAGCGATTCTTCCTTTTATTAAAATATTATCTTTGATCGCAAATGGAATTCCCAGAAGTGGCAAGTCAATTCCTTCCTCTATTTTTTTATCAGCTTCTTTTGCTTGTGCGAGCACATCAGAAAAAACCTCGAGATATGCGTGCATCTCTTTGTCTTTTTTTTCTATTTCTGCTAGATATGCTTTTACAAGATCTTCGCAAGAGTAAAGACCGTCTTTATAAGCTTTTCTTACTTTTTCGATAGTGAGTGTTTCTAAGTCAATCATCCGAGTATTTTTTTAACTTTTATATAATCCCCGTCTCTTTCTGGAGCACTTGAAAGTAAATCTTTGGTGCATGCTCCTGTCTCGTTGACTTCAGTATCTTCTCGAAGGACATTTACTAAGGGATATGAAACCTCTCCATCAAGAGATGCGCTCGCAGTATTAATCTGTCCAACATAAGCCAAAATGGCATCTATTTCTTTCGCGACACTTTCAAGCTCACTTTCAGATACTGCAATACGAGAAAGAGTAGCAAGCTTTTTTACATCATCTTTTGAAATCATGCTTGCTATTATACATTCTTCGAGGATTTTGTAGAATTTGACAAATCGTTTTTTTTAATTTAAAATGATTGAAAATATGGAAATACATTACGATCTTTCAGCAATACCTGATCTTGGTCTCAGAGAATCTGAACTGGGTAGCATAACCCGACACGAACCATTTCATGCAGGAGAAACTTTGATCCGAAACAGTGGTGATGGAATACTCTGGGTTGGAGAAAAAGCCTGCACATTGTGGAGAGCTCCCAACCAAGACGCACCCTTTGATGAGTCTACAAAAGGTCCAATAAACCCTACGGGAACACTTGAACACACGGCGTCCTTAGTCCCAAAAAACAGTGCTACTGGAGGAGGTCTCGCACAAGCGTTATTCGACAACCCTTTCCTTGTTCCAGAAGCATGGAAACATGAAATGTCCTTTGAAGGCTCTGGTGGACTAATCTTCTGGGGAACAGAAGGAGTTTCCCTCTCAGGGAAAAAGACTTTTCCGATTCTAAGGTTCATCGAAGAACAACTTGTCATTGGAATGATGCATGGCGACAGATCGACAGGAAAGATGCTCTCGGTAATTGCAATATAGACACTCTTACGGAGGGGTGTCGATTTTTTTTATTTAAAAATTTCTAGAAAAGATTTCTCCTTCAAAACTTTTACTCCAAGCTTTTCTGCATCTACCAATTTAGACCCCGGATTTTCGCCGGCAACCACATAGGAAGTATTTTTAGATACAGCACTTGCTACTTCTCCGCCAAGAGCTTTTATTTTCATTTTCGCTTCGTCCCGTGAAAGAGACTCGAGTGTTCCGGTAAGGACAAATATTTTCCCTTTTAGTTTTTCTAGCGTCTTTTCTTCTGGTAAAGAAACCACTCTAACTTCTCTTAAAAGATGCTCGAGTGTTTTTTGATTGTGAGTATTTTTAAACCACGACACCACTTCTTCGGATGCTTTTGGACCAACACCATTTAGTGATAGTAGTTCTGTCTCTGTTACTCCTTTGAGTGCTTCGATTGTTTTAAAGTGTTTTGCAAGATCGTATGCGGTTTCTTCTCCAACGCCTGTTATAGAAAGAGAGGCAATAAAACGATCTAGCGAAATACTTCACGCTTGTTCAATAGATTCTAATAGGTTATTAACCGACAGCTCTCCAAATCGTGGAAGTGCCAATAGGTCACCTTTCTTCAAAGTAAAAAAATCTGCCGGCTCAGAGACAAGCTCTGCATCTAAAAGAGCATCAATAATTTTTGGCCCAAGTCCTTCAATATTAAAAACTTTTTTGGAAGTGAAGTAATAAAGCTTTTTTCTATCTTTCCCGGGACACTTTTTGTTTGAACAAAAGTAGGCACTACTTTGTTCTTTCTTTTCGCCGATAACTCTTTTTTCAAGCGCACTCTCACAGACAGGGCAATGTGTCGGCATGACAAAAACTTTTTCTTTCCCACTTCGAAATTCTGTCAAAACTTTTACAATATCTGGAATAACATCTCCTGCTTTTTGGAGAATCACCGTATCTCCGAGCCTGAGGTCAAGACGCTTTATTTCGTCTTCATTGTGAAGTGTGGCTCTCGAAACAACAGAACCCGCAACAGAAACAGGACGAAGGTTCGCAACTGGAGTAATCACACCAGTTCTCCCTACTTGAAACGAAATATCTTCAAGGACAGTGGTGACTTGTTCTGCGGGAAACTTAAACGCAATACCCCAGCGAGGCGCTTTTCCTGTATACCCAAGTACATCTTGGTATTCTTTTTTATTAACCTTAATGACGATTCCATCGATCCAATAATCTTCGCGGGGAGCTTTCTTTTGCCATAATTTCCAGAAATCCATAATTTCAGAAATATTTTTTGTGACAATAAAATTTTTGTTGGTCTTGAAGCCAAGTGTGTCCAAATACTTGAGCTCTTCCTTCTGACTTTCTGGAAACTGCTCGGCTTTTGCAATATCGTAAATAAAAGTCTTTAGTCGTCTTTCATTTGCTACTTTCGGATCAAGCTGGCGGATACTCCCCGCAGCAATGTTTCGTGGGTTTGCAAATAATTCCAAACCTTCTTTTTTTCTTTTTTTATTAAGCTCATCAAATACTTTTTTACTCATCCAGATTTCTCCTTCGGTAATAAGATCTACTTTTTTCGTAAGTGTTAGTGGTACCGACTCAATGGTGCGAACATTATGAGTTACATCCTCCCCCACACTTCCATCTCCACGAGTAGCTGCGGTTTTCAAAATACCTTTCTCGTAGGTAAGTACCACCTTCAGTCCATCAATTTTAAGTTCACAGATATACTCTGGAGAAACAACACCAAAAGAAGGTAGTAAAAATTTCTTAACTCTTTCGTCAAAAGCCTTAAGCTCGTCTTCATCAAAACAATCATTGAAAGACCATTGAGAGACTTGGTGTTTTACTTTTTTAAATTCTGGAAGAGGTTTTCCTGCAACCCGCTGACTTGGAGAATCAGGAGTAATTAACTCTGGAAATTGTTCTTCGAGCACAACTAGTTCGTGCTTCAAAGAATCAAGTGCTCCTTCACTGATATCTGTCTTATCAAGCACATGCACTTCAAACCGATATTTTTCTATCGCTTTTTTAAGCTTACTTATTCGATCCTCTGCTTCGCCTTTAGTCATAGTATTAGAAATCTATCTGAATTGATCGTTCATACTTATTCTGTGTGTCACGACACGTGTTTCTTCCCGCAGAAACAAAAGAAGTTAGGCTTGTCGATCCATCTTTCGTAATCGTAACATCCGCACAGATCTCATCTGTTGAACCTTCTACTCCCAAAGAAAACTTACTCGTATAGACACTTCCATTTGGTGGAACAAGCTCGAATACGACTTCTTCTCCCGCACACACAAAAGGTGTACTTTTAGTACATAAACTACCGCCACTGGTAGCATCCTCAAAAACTCCAACACCTTCAGAACAACTAGCATTAACCGTCACCCTATCTAGATGATTGAGATACAGTGCGCATTCCATTGCCGTATCCGAAACATAAAAAGATCTGTGCGACTCTCTCCCTGCAGATGAAAGGCCTAATTGTTTTATTGTAATGGTTAAAATAGCCAGACCGATTGCAAGCACAACCCCACCAATGAGTGAAGCATACAAAACCACAAATCCTTTTTTAAAATTATATGATTTCATTATCTTTGCCAGTTAAACATAGTCGCTGTTAATGTGGTGGACTTTTGATTTCCTAGTAAAGAGGAGCTCCAAGCAACCTTTGAGACAACCGTCGCTTCATTTGGTGTTAAGGGGTCGTATTCAATATACACAGTTCTTGTAAATTTACTCTCTGGGATACTTGAGTCTGAGCTGTAGTTATAAATACCAGAAGCCTCATCAAATTTAAGTGGTGGGCATTTATCACTCTCGTCACAAATAACAATTTCCTGAAGGGGATTAGTTGGATCAACAATGCAACCAACAGTCTTACTCTGAGCAGGATCGAGCACACAATCATTTACATCTTTAAGCCAGTCACTGTTTCCTGTGGCCGTATACGCATCAAGAAGATAGTTGCTGTCTCTAACGTTTTTTAGAATCTCAACACCTTCTTGTGCTAGGTAAAACGCGGTAATTTCTTCTTTAGCATAGATGGCAGAAAAAAGACCCTTAGAAGCAATCTCTAGTGGTCCAATAATCGATATCAACAAAATCGATATCGCCACCATTGTTTCAATAAGTGTAAAACCTTTCTTGTGCGATTTATTCTTTTGTAATTTTTTATAAAACATTTCTTTTACTATCAAACTACCGACTCAAAAACTGTCGTCTTTTTTTATTTATATATCCGTCTTCCGCTGAGAAATCAAAGTTTGT
>JANMMK010000052.1:0-15867 GCA_031373235.1 bacterium
TTATTTCCTGACAGAGATGTTAAGGCACTTTCTACCAACGATGGTTCGATTATTTCAAAGCTCGTGTATGGCGATACTAGTATTATGTTTCAAGGAGATGCACCACAAGAAATGGAGCGATATGTGATGTCGCTGGAACAAAAAGAAAAAGGCAATCTCTCTTTTCTCGATAGCGATATTTTGAAAGTGGGGCACCACGGCTCTTATACTTCAAGTGATCTTTCTTATGTCAAAGCACTTTCTCCTTTTGTTGCAGTAGTGTCGCTCGGAAAAGACAATAGATATGGCCATCCGCATAAAGAGACTTTAGAAACTTTCAGTACAGTGGGTGTGCCACTGCTTCGCACCGATGAAGAAGGGGTGATCACCTTTGTGTCTGATGGAGTAGGGTGGAAGAGAAAGTAAAGAGGAAGTTAGATAGGGGAATAGTTTGCTAGTAATGAGAGAGAAAGAAAAAAACCCGGCCTTCGGCCGGGGCTTTTTTTATTTAGATAAGTTTTGCTTTTTTCAATACCGCGAACGCTCCATTTTTGTTAATAGTTTTGAGTGCTTTTGTTGAGAGAGTAAGCACGATAGTTTTTTGGAGTTCAGGAATGAAAATCCGCTTCTTTTGAAGATTTGGTTTTGTTCGCTTTTTTCCGCATGGGTTATATTGAGTGGCTCGAGTTCTGTTAGAATATCGTCCTCCTACAATTGAACCTTTTTTTGTTATTGGGCAAATTTTCATAAATGTATATTAAGTAGGAAGCATGCTATCATATGAATTTTATAAGTGCAATACTAAGTTTGCTTAAATGTGATAATATATGGGGCATTATGGATCCCGTTAGAAGCTAGGGATGGTTTAAGATCAATGAAATTCTATATAAACATTTATCAGGTTAATTTTATGCAAAACGCATTTGTTGCGGTTTGCTTCTAAATGGGATGGAAGCTATATTTTCTATTGCTGTACTTATTTTTTCGGTGGTGATCCATGAGATTTCTCATGGATACGCCGCTTATTTTCTTGGAGACCCAACTGCAAAATATGCCGGAAGATTATCTATAAACCCCTTAAAACACTTGGAGTTTATTGGTTCTGTTGTTGTCCCTTTTATTACGTCGCTTACAGGTTTTGCCTTTGGTTGGGCAAAGCCAGTACCTTTCAATCCTTATAATCTTCGAGCAAAAAAGTGGGGAGAAGCAATTGTTGCTATTGCAGGGCCCCTTTCCAATCTTTTTATTGCTCTTGTGTTCTCTTTGGTATTTCGTTTTGTAGACATCTCTTCTTTAGGTGAATCTAGTGTATATATGCTTTCCATGATTATTTTAGTTAATATTTCACTTGCAGTATTTAACTTGGTTCCAATTCCTCCGCTTGACGGCTCTCGAATACTTGGAAGTGTGTTGCCATATCAATTTCGTTATATTCAAGACAAACTAGAACAGAATGCACTTGTCCTTATTTTGATTTTCGTTTTTTTCTTATGGGATTTTGTGGCGCCGGTCGTGCCATGGTTATTTAAAATTTTTACAGGGATTGCTTTAAGTTAAGGCGCTTGATTTCTTTCGAAAGAGGAGTAACCTTTTAGGTGATTATGCCATCATCATACGATCGCCGTCCCATAAGAAGGAAGCAACCCCGTCGTGACCCAAAGAAGAACTGGCCAAAGAGTAAAAAGAAAAAGAAGCCAGATGATGAAGTGGATATTGTTCTTCCGGAAGATCTTCTTGTCATTTCGACCTAATTGCCACCTGTAGTGTTTTCGCTCGGTGGCAGATTTTTTTCTTGACCAAATATAAATAAAGAGTAGACTTTTCCATTAGTTTTGTTTTTTACATAATTAAGCGCAGGGAGGAGTACTTTTCTTTAAAGAACAATATTATTCCCTGCGCTTAATACAGAGCGTTAGGAAAATCAATATGAAACACATGCGTCATACCCCGCACAGGGTTCCACCAGTAGTCCGTCATCGTTCCAGCCGTCGCGCCTCCACGACTCCCAGAACCAGAGGTTCCCAGACAATCATTTCGTGTTGGCCTGTGCCACCTCACTTTAAGCAGGTGATTTAAGTTTCAAAACCTGACCACTCCAACCGACAGCACTAGTTGCTGTCGATTTTTCTTTTCTAGGCAGAGTAAAGTCTTGCATTTTTTTATCCGGAGTAGTAGAGTAGTTCCCACTGCTTCTATAGAGGAGCTCTTATTTTATGGCAACAATCAATCAACTTATAAAACGATCACGAAAAGATAAAGCAAAGAAGCCAAAAGCTGGTGCGCTTCGACGTGGTTTCAATGTTATTAAAAATAGACCAACAAACTACTTTGCTCCTTTTAAAAGAGGTGTATGTATTAAGGTAACTACAAAGACTCCTAAGAAACCAAACTCAGCTATCAGAAAGATTGCAAGAGTAAGACTTACAAACGGTATGGAAGTTACAGCGTATATTCCAGGAGAAGGACACAACCTACAAGAACACTCAGTAGTAATGCTTCGAGGTGGAAAAGTAAAAGACGTAGGACTTAGATATACTATTGTACGAGGACGACTAGACTGTGCTGGTGTAGACAAGAGAAGAAAAGAGAGATCAATGTACGGAACAAAGCGACCAAAGAAAGTTTCATAAAAATTATTATTAGTGGAGTACCTTATGAGAAGTAGGGGAATAAACACAAAAAAAACATGCGAAGACCAGTAAAAAATCGAAATATCCCAAAGCCAGATGTCATTTTCCAGTCAGATAAACTAGCTAAGTTTATTAACTATGTTATGGAAAGTGGCAAGAAGAATGCTGCTCGAAAGATTGTCTATGGTGCAATGGATGTAATCAAAGCAGAGCTTAAAGTAGAAAATCCTCTTGAAATTGTAGAATCTGCACTTAAGAATGCTGGACCACTGATGGAAGTTCGAAGTAGAAGAGTTGGAGGGGCTAACTACCAGGTTCCAAGAGAAGTTCGAACAGAGAGAAAAAATTTCCTTGCAATGAAATGGATTATTGAAGGAGCGAGAGGAAAGAAAGGAAAACCTATGCACTTGAAGCTCGCAGAAGAAATCATGCTTGCTCATAAGAATGAAGGAGAAGCCGTGAAGAAGAGAGAAAACACTCACAAGATGGCAGAAGCAAACAAAGCATTTGCACACTTCGCTTGGTAATCTCAAAACAAAAAAATTAAAAAATCCTCCAGTTGGAGGATTTTTTTGTGTTAAAATAATCTTATGATAGAAGAAAAAATATTTGGACCATTCACATTAAAGCAATTCATCTGTTTTGCTCTAGGAGTCGGACTCTTGTTTTTCTTGGAACCTCGTCTGATGGGGGTTAGCAAGTACGTTGTGCTTTTTGCTCTTGGTGTAGCAACGGTACTTGGGATACAGCGTTTTAAGCCAAAAAATATCTCAATTGAAAACATGGAGGCCCACCTTGAAGTACAAGCAATTTCTATGGAGCACGGCGCTTTTCTTGAAATGTTAAGACAGAAGATGGCTAATATAAAAGCTCAAATGTATATAAGAAAGAAAAAGGGTTTATCAGAAGACCCAAGACTTTCAGAAGTGGCCAAGGTCTTACATAAGATATTTGATAAGCATCAAAGTAGGTAAGAAAAGTCGGTGGATAAAACCTTTGACAGGAAGGTCTTTGTCTAGTACACTTGTATTTGTAAGTTGGTCTCCTATTTGTCAGAGGAAGAGGCTTACGGTTATTAAGTAAGCCTGTTATTAAAATGGCTAAAAAGTTATACGTTGGAAATCTTTCTTATAAGATGACCGACAAAGATTTAGAAGAAGCATTCTCAAAGGTTGGACAAGTTGTCTCAGCGTCTATTGTTATGGACCGAGAAACTGGACGATCACGAGGATTCGGTTTTGTTGAAATGGAAGACGTTGCAGCTGACGAAGCTGTTCGAACTATGCATGAAACAGAACTCGATGGACGAAAGCTCATCGTAAACGAAGCTCGACCTAAAGAAGATCGACCACGAAGTGGAGGAATGGGAGGACGACGATTCTAATCTCATTTTGTCTTTAAAAGGACTAAATCAAAAACAGAAAGGGCAACCTTTCTGTTTTTTTTGTATAAAATCTAACCCCTTTGAAATACGGGGAGACCGAACCTCCCCAAACCCTTATAAGGCATGGTTTTTAGGTGTAAAAAGGGAAAGTGCGTTTACCGAGGGGTTCTCGGTAAACGCACTTTGAGGTCAGTTTAGGTCAGACTAGACCTTAAAAAGTTCGCACAGCCTCAAGAATTGGGAGATTGTTGCTGGTCGGGTCATTTTGTGACCACGACGGAACCTTTTGGAACGTTGATTCACCTTTGTTGGGCCTGAATCGGTGGCCGGTTGTGCTTGTGGGCTCATATTCTAAAAGTCGTTAGAAGAAAGCAATGATAGATTGTATCCTTCGAACGCATCTCAAGTGAGCAAAAAACAGGCGGTCTATTCTGAAGCTAAATACTACTTCCTTTTATTTTGGTGTCAAAAGAAAAAGGGGATAAGATGCCCGAGCGAATCGTTTTGCTTTTTTGGGTCTTTTCATGTAATCTTGCCTCTAAGAGCATAACTGCTCTTTTCTTTTATCTTTTAGTTTTTATAAAACTATTAACAATTAACGAGTATTTATTTATGAATCGAGACTACCCATTAGAAAAAGTTCGAAACTTCGGAATCATTGCACACATTGATGCTGGTAAAACCACGACATCAGAAAGAATTCTCTACTACACCGGTATGAGTCACAAGATCGGAGAAGTGCATGATGGAGAAGCGACAACCGACTGGATGGAACAGGAAAAAGAGCGAGGTATCACTATTACCGCCGCTGCTATTACTTGTTTCTGGAATCCAACATACATGGGAGCCGATAAGTCAAAGCAAGTACGGTTTAACATTATTGATACACCGGGTCACGTGGACTTTACTGTTGAAGTAGAGCGGTCACTTAAAGTGCTCGATGGAGGAGTTGTGGTGTTTGACGGAGTTGCCGGAGTAGAACCACAATCAGAAACAGTATGGCGACAAGCAGAAAAATACAATGTGCCACGACTTTGTTTCATCAACAAACTAGACCGAACAGGAGCTTCATTTGAACGAAGTTACCAGTCTATTCTTGAGAGACTAAACAAAAACGCTATTCGAATGCAACTTCCAATCGGAGGAGAAGAAAACTTCGAAGGTGTTGTTGATCTACTAAAAAAGAAGAGTTACCGATTTGAAGGAGAGATGGGAAGTAAGATTGTTGAAGGAGAGGTACCAGAAGACATGAAGGCTGATGTTGAAAAATACCGAGCAGAACTTGTTGAAAAAATCGTAGAACAAGACGATGCACTGATGACAGCATTTCTTGAAGGAAAAGAAATAAACATCGATGTTCTCAAAGAAACACTTCGAAAAGCAGTTATTGCAAACAAAATCTTTCCTGTGTTTACTGGATCTGCACTCAAAAACAAAGGAGTCCAACTCGTTCTCGATGCGGTTGTTGAGTATCTTCCATCTCCACTTGATGTGCCTTCAGTAAAAGGAATCGATCCAAATACTGGAGAAGAAACAGTTCGACATACTTCTGACGAAGAACCATTTGCAGCACTCGCTTTCAAACTACAAACAGATCCATTCGTAGGACAGCTTACTTTCTTCCGAGTGTATTCAGGAACAGTTGAAGCGGGAAGTTACCTATATAACGGAACTACAGGAAAGAAAGAACGACTAGGAAGAATTGTTCGTCTTCAAGCAAACAAACGAGAAGAAGTGAAGAAAGTCTATGCAGGAGAAATCGCTGCTGCGGTAGGACTGAAAGAAGCGAAAACTTCTCACACATTCTGTGACGAAGCAAAACCAATTATCCTTGACCCAATCAAATTCGCAGAACCGGTAGTGTCACTTCGAATCGAACCAAAGACAAAAGCAGACCAAGAAAAAATGGGTATGGCGCTTAAGAAACTTTCTGATGAAGATCCGACATTTAGAATTTCTTCAAATCCAGAAACAGGAGAAACCCTTATTGCTGGTATGGGAGAGCTACACCTCGAAATTATGATTGATAGAATGAAGCGAGAGTTTGCCGTTGAAGCAAATGTTGGTAAGCCACAAGTAGCATACAGAGAAACTATTCAAGCTAGTGCCGAGGCAGAACACAAATACATCAAGCAATCTGGAGGTAAAGGACAATACGGACATGTGAAGATTACTATCAAGCCACTTGAAGCATGGCCAGAAGGAATGAAGATTCCAAAGAATGTGCATCGAGAAGAAGGGTTTGAATTTACTGATAACATTAAAGGTGGAGTTATTCCTGGAGAATTTATTCCTGCTGTTGAAAAAGGTGTGAAGGAAGCTATGGAGCGAGGTATTGTTGCAGGATTCAAACTTGTGAATGTTTCTTGTGATCTTACTTACGGAAGTTATCACGACGTGGACTCATCAGAAATCGCATACAAGATCGCAGCTTCTCAAGCATTTCAAGATGCAGCAAAACGAGCACGACCAGTTATCCTTGAACCAATTATGAAAGTTGAAGTGGTTGTCCCAGAAAAGTTCATGGGAGATGTAACAGGAAACCTCAACTCAAAGCGAGCACAAATCTTAGCGATGGGGGAAAGAGGACAAAACAAACTGATCAACGCAATGGTGCCACTTTCAGAAATGTTTGGATATGTAACGAGCCTTCGTTCTCTTACTGAAGGACGAGCGAGTTCTACGATGGAATTCGATCACTACGAAGTGGTTCCTCCAAACGTTGAGAAGACTATTGTTGAAGCAAGAAAATAAAGAAAGTGCAGATAGTTAGGTAGAAAGATAGTTTGATAGTGAAGAGAAACGAAAAAGCCCGGGCCTTTGGCCCGGGCTTTTTTATTGCATTTTTATATAACAAAGCTATGATGCAAATGAATTATGAAACTTATCATCTGCTGTGTGTTAGTCGCCTTGTTACTCCTTTCAGTAACGGGTGTTTATTGTCATGTCGACAAAAAAGCTACGGAAATAAGAGGCCCTTTCGAGCCATGGACAAGACCAGAAATAATTAAGTTTACTCTTTTTGTTTCCGTAGTTTTGGCACTGTTTTCACTCGTCTATGGAGTGGTCTTAGTCAAGATGTAGCTCACCGCTTCCTTTGAGGGGAGCGATTTTTAATTTAAATATAAAAGAACTGATATAATGTTTATGTATGAAAGCTCTTTTTTTGATCCTATTTTGTCTTGTGTTTCTCAGTTCATGTGCAGAGTTGGAAGAGACAGGTAGAAGACTTGGAAAGGTTAAGGCGATCTTTAATGAAAGCAAAGTCACTCCTACTCCAGATATTCCATCGTTTTCGATTCAATCTGGCGTTACACCTTCTCCTACTTTTCTTATACCAGAGCCCTTGTCTTTGGAAACACCAATTTTTTGAAACGCTTCCTTTCGGGAAGCGATTTTTTTAATTCCTTCTTGTGTGATTGTGTTACAATCTATTTTAGATGAAAGACTTTTTCTTTTTTAGTGCAATAATCTGGTTACCATTTTTAGTGGGATTTGTTCGGAAGTTTCTTCCAAAAGGCGCTGTTCAGGCGGCATGTCCACACATTATGGTTTTAATCTTTTTTATTGTTCTTTATTTAGCTTACTGGCTTTAGCCAGATTTTTATAAAGTTGTTTTTATGTTGTTTCTGTATTAGAGTTTCGGTGAATATGAAATGGTCTACGCTCCTTCTCTGGGATATCGTCATTGTCGTGTGTTGCTTAATTCTCCATGGAATTATCGACAAGATAAGAATTTGGTTCTACAAAAAGTATTGGAGTATGGCAGAATACGAGGCATTAGATGAAGCAGATAAGCTTCGCTGGTGGTCAGTTCTGCTGTGGCTCCTAATCTTTGTGGGATTCATTATCTTCAATATCAAGATGTGGTAACGGCCTTTTGGGGCCGATTTTTTATATAAAAAGCAAAGTAGCGGAGAATCCTGGTGTGGATGCTCCGCTACTGCGATGTTGAAACTAGGGGTTACTCTTCTTCGTTAGGTGGATCTTGAAGACCAACCTTTAGGAGGTCATCGGGGATATTTATCCTCGCGGTTTCCTTACGTGGACGAGTCCCACTTCTTGAAGGTAGTTCAGTTAGTGCAGGTGGAACAGGTGGGTCTTGGAATACTGTTATCGTCCCTTCGTCCCCTTGTATCTGTCTTAAAGACAGTGAGGTTATCAAGTGATACTCAATGTCCCCGATGGAATCATCAAAGACACAAACGTCGAATCGATACCAATACTCTTCTTTGTCGATAACCATCAAGACATGGATTTTGTTTCTCTTGCGGACAAGGATTCTCACGTCGTATCTTCTGCTCCATGTTAGCCCGTAAGTCCAGTTTCGTGACTTACCGTAGAAGGTTTTTTTCCCGGATGCTATTCCTTGCTCTATTCCTCTTGATTTTGCCGCCTCATTTGGTTGGTCAAGACCTTGGCGGAATGCCTCGGTGCGACCGTGTTTTTTTTCTGTTGCCCAGGCGCCCCAGGCCCAGATCAGAAGACCTGCTTGTCCGCAGATAGCGGTCAGCAGAAGTTCCTCCTTGTTTATTTTCCCCATCAGCTTCAGAGTTGCCATAATCACAATTAGGATTAGGGCTAATCCGATACTTGAGATGATGGATTGCCTGTTTCGTTTGTCTGCGTATGGGCAGGTGATGCCCGTTGATTCGGTCGTGTTCATTGTATGTTTTTTGTACCCTAGTTTCTCAAAGAACTTTCATTTTCCAATTTCCCGCCCGGGAAAGGAGAGTGATTGCTCTCGGATTCCAAGGTATTACTATTATATCACACATAAACACATAGTGTCAATATACCGAAATAAGCTAAGTATGATAAATTGACTCCTACGCATTTGCGTCTTTTTCTTTTTTGAGAGAGATCGCATGCTTAAAAGAGACGTTTTATATTCCCACGCGGTGTATAAAACACGATACTTAAGTTACTTTTAGATAGACACTCTCGTGCTTTATCTAAAGGATAATTAAGATCAACCGTCCCTTACGGGCGGAATTATTAAACTAATATATTTATAAAATATATGGCAGAATTATTTGATAGATCAAAGCCTCACGTAAACGTGGGAACTATCGGTCACGTAGACCACGGCAAGACAACTCTTACCGCGGCTATTTTGAACGTACTTAGTAGAGCAGGACACACTGTAAAGCTTAAAGGAGTAGGAGAAATTGACTCTGCACCTGAAGAAAAGGCCCGAGGTATTACTATTAACCTCTCACACAACGAGTACTCAACAGCTACTCGTCACTATGCTCACATTGATGCTCCTGGACACGCGGACTACATCAAGAACATGATTACTGGTGCCGCTCAAATGGACGGTGCTATTCTCGTGATCGCTGCAACTGACGGTGTTATGCCACAAACAAGAGAACACGTTCTTCTTGCAAAACAAGTAGGTGTGCCAAAGATTATCGTTTTCCTAAACAAGTGTGACATGGTGCCTGATAAGGACCTTATCGAGCTTGTAGAAGAAGAAGTAAGAGATCTTCTTACAAAGTACGACTACGATGGTAAGAACGCTCCAGTTATCAAAGGTTCAGGACTTAAGGCTCTTGAAGCAACAAGTAACGATGACGAATGGTCACAAGCAGTACTTAAACTTACTGAAGCACTTGATACTTACATCCCAATTCCAGAGCGAGAGCTTGATAAGCCATTCCTTATGCCAGTTGAGGACATTTTCTCAATTGAAGGACGAGGAACTGTAGTAACAGGAAAAATCGAAAGAGGAGTTGTGAAAGTAGGAGAAGAAGTTGAAATCATCGGTCTTAAAGATACAGCGAAGACTACTATCACTGGTATCGAAATGTTCAATAAACAACTAAACGAAGGTATGGCTGGAGACAACGCTGGTATCCTTCTTCGAGGAACAAAGAAAGAAGATATTACAAGAGGTCAAGTACTTGCGAAGACTGGTTCAGTAAACCCACATTCAGAATTCGAAGCAGAAGTATACATCCTTAAAAAAGAAGAAGGAGGACGACACACTCCATTCTTTACTGGATACAAGCCACAATTTTACGTTCGAACAACAGACGTAACAGGAGAAGTATCACTAAAGCCAGGAGTTGAAATGGTTATGCCTGGAGACACTGCAACATTCATGGTCAAACTTGTTGCTCCTGTTGCACTTGAAGAAAAACAGAAATTTGCTATCCGAGAGGGTGGAAAAACTGTAGGTGCAGGAGTTGTAACAAAGATAGTTAAATAGTTAAATAGTGGATAGTTAATAGTTAAGAAATTTATTTCTTACAAACTAGACGCTATTTATTTAAAAAATATGGTTACCGAACACTCAAAAAGCAAAGAAGTGAAAAAAGGAGCAAAAGGAGATGTTGGAAACAAACTTCGAATCAGAGTTCGTGCCTACGATCACAAAATCTTAGACGCCTCTGTAAAACAAATCATCGACACAGCACTTCGTTTCGATGCAACGATTCTAGGTCCAATTCCGCTTCCAACAGAGATTAGAAAATATACAGTTAACCGAGCATCGTTTGTCTACAAAAATGCACGAGAACAGTTTGAAATGAGAACGCACAAACGGTTGATTGATATTCTAAGTCCAAACCAGAAGGTAGTAGAGGCACTTTCAAACCTCTCTCTTCCTTCAGGAGTAAACATTGACGTAAAAATGATGTAATTATTCGACAAGATCATGACTGTCTTTAAGGCAGTCATGATCCTCTGTTAATTTAAAATGTATGGCAAACAACACAAATAAATTCAAAGAAAAGTTTGCGCTTGGTACGAAACTTCACATGACGCAAGTCTTCGATGAGGCGGGAGTAGTACACGGTGTAACAGTGATTGAGGTGGAACCATCTGTAGTGGTCCAAACCAAAACTAAAGAAAAAGACGGATACAAAGCAGTACAAGTCGGTTACGGAAAAAAATCTGCAAAGAACATAAACAAAGCAGTAACAGGACACATCAAGGGTTTGGGACTCTTCAGATGGCTTAAGGAGTACCGAGTTGCTCCTGATGCAACATTGCCTGAAGTTGGAAGTCACGTTGCTCCAGTAGAACTTTTTGAAGCAGGTCAGGTGGTTGAAGTTTCTGGAATCACTAAGGGAAAAGGTTTCCAAGGTGTAGTGAAAAGACACGGATTTAAAGGAGGAAGAAGAAGTCACGGACAAAAACACTCTGAGCGAGAACCTGGTTCTATCGGAGGAGGAGGACGAGACGGAGGACGAGTAGCGAAGGGTATGAGAATGGCAGGAAGAATGGGAGGGGACAGAGTTACTGTTCGAAATCTGAAAATTGTAGCGGTCGACAAAGAAGCTAATCAAATAATGATTGAAGGTGCGGTCCCAGGACGACGGGGAACTTTGATCGAGATAAAAGCATAATATGGAAGCAAAAGTATTTAACACAAAAGGAAAAGAAGTAAGTAAAATTGAGCTTTCAGAAGCTTTGTTTGGACAAACTTGGAATGCTGACCTTGTACACCAAGTAGTTACTTCTACTCTTTCTACAAGACGAGATAACATTGCTCACACAAAGACTAGGGGAGAAGTTGCCGGAGGAGGAAAGAAACCTTGGAAGCAAAAAGGAACAGGACGAGCACGACACGGATCAAATCGGTCTCCGATTTGGGTTGGTGGAGGTGTTTCTCACGGGCCTAGAAACGACAAGAACTACGACCGAAAGGTAAACAAGAAAGCTAATAACAAAGCACTTCGAGTAGTACTTTCAGAAAAGTTTAGAGATGGTGAAATTATCTTTGTTGATTCTTTGTCATTTGAAAAACCAGAAACTAAGAAGGCAAAAGACATTCTTGCTTCTCTTTCAAAGGTTAAAGGATTTGAAGTACTTGAAACAAAGGTAAAGAACGCTTTGTATCTTACGACATCTGAGAAGAGTAAAGCGGTTGAAGGAAGTTTCAGAAACGTACCTTCAGTTACTGTAGCTGAACTTCGAAACCTTAACGTGAGTGATCTTCTTAAGGCAAAGTTCTTGCTCATAGAAGCTCCAGAGACATCTCTCAAAGCATTAGAAACTAGACTTACTAAATAAGCAGCCAATACTATGAAAAAAGATCCACTTAAAGTAATACTTGGTCCACGAGTGACTGAAAAGGCTGCTTATGCTGCAGAAGTACAAAATGCGTATGTGTTTGAAGTCTCTGCTACTACAAACAAAGTTGAAATTGCTCGTGCAGTAAAAGAACTCTACAAAGTAACACCAGCAAAAATAAACATTGTAAAACTACCCGCAAAGAAAGTGTTTGTAAAAGGCAAAAAAGGAAAAACAGCAAGAATGAAAAAGGCGTATGTATACCTTAAAAAAGGTGAAAAAATAGAACTAGCCTAAGCGAGAATAATTCATTAAAAATAATTACATAAGCAGCAAAGCGTTCTTTAAAAAACGCAGTTAATGCTTCAAAGATATATGAAAACATATAATCCATACACAAAATCAAGACGAGGAATGCAGACAACGGTTTTTCGAGGTGTTCTTACAAAGTCTGAACCAGAAAAGTCTTTGACTCACGGATTTAAACGATCTGTTGGACGAAACAATCAAGGAAGAATTACTACACGGCATAAAGGAAGTGGACACAAAAGACTCTTTCGAGACGTTGACTTCACTTATAACAAGAAAGATATTCCTGCCAAAGTAGCTTCTGTAGAGTACGACCCAAACAGATCAGGATTTATCGGACTCGTTGTTTACAATGACGGAGAAAAGCGATATACGCTTCTTCCGCAAAGCAGTGTTGTCGGAGACACATTTGTAGTTTCTGAAACTGCAGAAATTAAAAAATTAAACCGAACGCCACTTCGAAATATCCCTGTAGGTACTTTTATATTCAATATTGAATTAAAACCAAACGGTGGAGCAAAGATTGCAAGATCAGCCGGAATTTACGCTGAAGTAATTGCGCAAGATGAAGGATATGCACTAGTAAAAATGCCTTCAACAGAAGTAAGAAAAGTTAAGGATTGTTGCTACGCAAGTATCGGTGCAGTGTCAAACGAGGAACATCATCTTGAGAACTACGGAAAGGCCGGAAAAAGCCGATGGAAGGGTATTAGACCTACAGTTCGAGGTACCGCTCAAAACCCAGTGGATCACCCATACGGAGGAGGAGAAGGACGACAAGGACGAGGAACAAGACGAGCAAAATCTGTATACGGAAAACCAACTGGAAAAGGACAAAAATCACGAAGAAGCAAGAAGTATTCAAACCGACTTATCGTTTCAAGACGAATAGTAGGGAAGAAGAAATAGAGGAAGTTGGATAGTATATAGTTCGATAGAAAATAACCGGCGCCCTTTGAGCGCCGGTTATTTTATGTTTTAATAATAAAAATGTACAAGATATTCTCTACTTTTGCTCTTTTTGCTTCTACAATTTTCTTAAACCATGAAGTACTTGTCTTCGGTTTGTATCGAGATAACAAATTCATGCACTTCATAGACATGCCGGTCCACGCCCTTGGTGGTGCAACGCTAGCTATGTTTGCATGTGTCGTCTGTGACCACTTCCACGTTGAGAGAAAAGTCATGCCCACTCTCATTCTGATAGGTTTGGTAAGTATTCTTTGGGAGACTAAGGAATACTATGACGGCTTAGCACACCTTGAGGGAAAGTTTTATTTCTTCAACGTCGTGAAAGACACATCCATGAACTTTTTAGGAGGACTCTGTTCCCTTTGGTTTCTTAAGAAGAATGGTCGATATGAGTAGCAACCCGCATTTTGCGGGATTTTTAATTTATACCGCGTCCCTAAAGCACGCGCAATCCTTATTTTACAAGGTGTAATATCAATCGGGGAGGCCGAACCTCCCCAAGTCGTTGTAAAATAAGGATTGTGCTAGGCTAAACCTAGCCCAAGTCTTGTTGAGATTAAAAAATCACGCCTTTTTCAAAGCGTGTTATGTTTGGATTTTCCAACCAAAAACCCCTGCGATTGCCTCGAATTCAGCCAGATTTTTGTAGGCCATATTTAGATGGGCACTCAATTGTGGCTCAAACTCAGGATGATGAAGCACTTCTCGAAGGTCAGAAGGCCTGACTTTTCCAAGAAGACCTGCGAGAGTTGCGATTGATGACAGCACTTTGCAGAGGGCTTTGCCGGTTATTGTGGTTGATGGGTCACAGACCACGACATCGGTAGAGGTGGTTACTTCTGGTGTTGTCACTTCCGAGGTTCCGTTTTTTCCGTTTCCGTTGTGGTGGATAGGATCTACTTCTTTTTTTTCCTCTTTTTTTCCTCCGTTGTTCCGCTGGGCCTGAGGTGACCCGTAGGCGAATCGAAGCGCTCTCTCAATGTCTCCATCGTCATCATTTTCTCCAATCCTTGATCCGAATACTTCTCGAAAGACGTCGGGGTCCATCATTCCGTCTTCGTGGACATCCAGCGTTGACTCACGGAGTTTTTGGATAACTTCTCTCCGTGTAAGCGTTTCTCCTGTTCCAGATGCTTGAGTTTCCTCGTTTTTCGGGGTAGGATCAGGTCCATTTTGGTAGAGCCTTTTAAGTTCCTCAACAAGCTCTGTGTCGAGGGTCACTGTTTTCCAAGGTTGCCGGCTTTTTTGGGCGACCCGCTTCACATTTGTTGGATCGGCCACTTCCTTTTCAAGGAAAGCAGCGACTTCTCTTTGGTTTAAACGGTTTCCGACGATGTGCCGAATGAGTCTTTCTTGGGTATTTTCGTCGAAGCCCGAGATGATTTTTCCTTGAGCGACATTAATACCCCCCCCAGTGACTCCTGCAACTCCGAGTGGGCAGAGATCCTTTATGAATGAGGATTGAGAGCATAGTATGGGTCCTGCGGGAGAGATTTGATGAGCGGCTTTGTTTCCGCTCGTACTTAGCAGTTGACTCGCTTTCGCGATGAGGTTGTATCTTTCGAGTGCAGATTTTGCATCTCCGACTCTTGCTCGAATTTCTTCGAGCTTTTCAGGTTCTGTTGTTGGGTTCATTAGTGATTTTTTGGTTGGTTGTGAATGTTCGTGTTGTTGGTTGTCTGAGTCTTTCATATAAAACTTACTCTTTAGAATATAAAAGTCAATTAAGAATACGGGATAGTTTTTTTGCGTTATACTGTAGTTATTAAAATATAATAAATAATGATTAAAGACATTGCATTCACTGGTTATCCAGTTTCTGATATGAAAAGAGCTCGAAGTTTTTATGAAGGAATACTAGGTCTTGTTCCTTCGGGGGAGTTTGGTCCTGTCACCGACGAGTCACAGTTTATTGAGTATTCGATTGGAACCAACACCCTTTCTCTAGGAAAAATGGATGAATGGAAACCATCAAAAGATGGCCCGATGGTAGCACTTGAAGTAGAAAATTTTGAGGAAGCAGTTAAAAAATTAAAAGAACATAATGTTCCTTTTGTCACAGAATTAATGCATTTTCCAAACTGTTCTATGGTTGTCGTGAATGATTTTGAGGGTAATTCGATATCTATTCATCATAAAAAATCATAGTTCAAACCCTCTTCGTTCATACTTATTAAAACATGCGCTATACAATCAAAAAGTAATTAAAATTGATTTGACATTGCGTGTCCTTTTGTATAGTATGTACGCCACGCTCTGTAAAGGGCTATTTCTTTTGATACTTTAGATACATGATCCAGTTAGAGACTACGGTTTCTGATTTGGGTGATGCTGTTTAAGTAAAAAAGTAATAATTAATTTGAAACATTATTTTGACAAGGAAACGGGAAACCGTAACCTGTCTCTAACGGGATGACACGATCACTAAAAAAAGGACCATACGTTGACGAGCGATTAATCAAAAAAATTGCTGGTAAAAAACCTCACGAAGTTGGGGTTGTTAAGACGTGGTCACGACCATGTGTTATTTCTCCTGAAATGGTTGGATTTACTTTCGGTGTGCACAAC
>JANMMK010000078.1:0-10831 GCA_031373235.1 bacterium
TCTACCTAAAATAGTTAAAGAAAAAATATCTCGGAAACATCTTATACAAAAGTTTTTATCTATTATTATTATGAGTATCGGTGTATATTTAATATATTCTTAGAATAAGATGGAAACACCGAAAATCAATACTAATAATAATTTTTTCTGGATATTCTTAATAAGTATATTTATAATTATTTTAAGCAACGTTTATCTTTACTACTTCAAAAAAGATTTTAATATACTAATTGAAGCAAGTTGTGACCCCTCAATAGAAACCTGCTTTCAAAGATCATGTGAAAACGGTGAGTGTCCTCCGAACAACTATGAACATTACCGAAGCTACTCTCTAAAAGGATACTTGTTTGAATCTTGTCAATTAGACAACTGTGAGTCTTTCTGTAAAAACACAAACTCTTGCATAGAGAATGTTTGCGAACCAGAAAAAGGTGACAGTTGTAGCTCAAAATAAAAATGACAGAACTTGATTACACCAATATTACAGGGGATAGAAAAAAATTTGATAAGGCTATCTATTTTTCAATAGAGGAAGCAATACACGAATTACACAAGAGGAAAAATGATCCCATCTTACAAGAAAAGATAAAAACTTTTTTTGCCGGAGTAGGAATACCAGAACCATTAAAAAATGAAGACTGCTTAGTTTTGTTTAGGCAGATTGCAACACCTAACTACGAAACTTCTCGTTTTTTAATCATTGCTGATGGGCTAGGAATGAAACCTCTTTTTTTTGAATATTTTGATGATAAATTTACCCCAACCAACTCAACAAAATACTACTTAGGGAAATTACCTTTCCACGAAGGATATGGAAAAAAAGGTGGAGCTAAAATAGGTTTTACCACTTTGTTTGATTTTACTGCCAACGACGGAAAACTACTATCTGATATTAAAAGTGGTGAAAAAAAAATAACTGAAGTTCATCATTTGTTACTTAAAAAAAATTACCCCTTTCTGAAAGAAGAAAACTTTTTTGAAGCATCTCAATGGTTGAAATCATGTGGAGATGGTAGTGCCTCAGACTACTACAAATATTTCTTCGCTTTATTCATCGGACAAGGAATTCTTTTTGAAAATTTTATGTTGCAGGACAAAAAAGAGCTTCTATTTATCGAAAAAGTTATCGTCCCTTCATTCAACTTTATGATAGAATATTTTGGTCTACGACCACTGATAGTAGCTTTGGAACCAACAGAAATAGAAGGAGAAATTTTTTGGCACTGCCATAATAGTAAAACTAAAGAAATTTTGAAAAAAATATGTTAAACACTTGTTTCGAAACAGCACAAGTAGTTAGGGATATAGCCTATTACGCACACTTAGTACCTCTGGGTATCGGAACTCTTTTATCTTTATATGTACTAATAAAAAATCGACATAGTCAAATAGCTTGGATATTTTTTGGATTAATTTTATCTTTTGATCTCTGGCTTCTGGGTGATTTAGTTGGCTGGGCTTCTAACAATTACTTCCTTATTCATACTTTTTGGGCAACACTAGATTACATAAATATAATTGCATTTATTTTTGCGGTCGTATTTTTTGACTCGATCTGTTTCGGTCAAACAAGTTTCCGAAGGAAATTATTTTTGTCACTACTAGCAAGTCCACCTTTTTTTATAACACTATTAGGCAAATCTGTTACTGAATTCAACCACCCGTTCTGTGAGTCTTTTGAAAACGATTATATTACTTACTACAAAATTTTTGTAGAAACAATAACAATTATCTTAATCGTTATCACTTACTTTAAAGTTAAAGTGCTACAAAAAAATAAGCTATCCAGCACGAAAGAAAGGAACACAAACTCTTTTGGTTTAATTTTTATATCCTTACTAGCTTTCCTCTTAGTTTTTTCTACGACTGAATACTGGGCCACAACCTTCGATGTATATGAAATCTCATTATACGGATTATTTATCCTTCCTGTATTTCTTTTAAGTATTGTTATTTCGATGAGTAAACAAAATCTATTCAACCTAAATGCATACCGACAACAAATTTTTGCCTACCTGGTACTCGCAATGGTAACCTCTCAGTTATTTTTCTTAAAAAACACAAGTGACCTTACCTTAAACATCCTAACCATCCTTATCTCTGCGGTCTTGATTTACTATTTAAATAAAAATATTAAAAAAGAAATTGAAGACAAAAAGAAAATTATTGAACTAGCAAACAATCTTGAAATAGTAAACTCCCGCCTAAAAGAACTCGATCAACAAAAGTCAGAGTTCATCTCACTAGCTTCACACCAACTGAGAGGACCACTTACTGCAATTAAAGGTTATGGGTCACTTATTCTAGAAGGAGATTTTGGACCATTAACACCCGAAGTAAAAGAAGCAGTTGAGACAATGTATAAATCAACACAAGCTCTCATAGTCATAGTGGGTGACTACCTTGATGTTTCAAGAATCGAACAAGGAAGAATGAAATATGATTTTACTGATTTTAATCTGCAAAGCATCATACAAACACTTACAGAGGAACTCGGACCAAGTGTTAAGATTGCCAATCTTTCACTTAATTTTACTTCTACTCCAAATGAAGAGTTCTTTGTTAATGCTGACCAAGGAAAGATAAAACAAGTAATAGGAAACCTTATAGACAACTCGATCAAATATACGAAGCAAGGAAGCATCACAATATCTTTAAGTAGAATCGGGGACAGGATAACTATGAAAATTCAAGACACCGGAGTTGGAATTATACCTGAAGTAAAACCACGACTTTTTGAGAAATTTACTCGTGCACCTGACGCTTCACGGACAAACATCATGGGAACAGGACTTGGACTCTACGTTGCCAAGAAAATGATTGAAGCACACAGGGGAAGGATATGGGCTGAGTCAGAAGGAAAAGATAAAGGATCGACATTCTATATAGAACTCGAAGCAGCAAGGAAGAACAAGCCCGAACCAAATCCCCATATACCAGAATTTGAGGATTAAAGAGAGAATATGCTAAAATATATTTATGAAAAAAACGCTACTTTCTGGTATTAAACCTACCGGCAGAACTCATTTAGGAAATTACTTTGGTGCTATGCGTCAATGGGTGGAGATGGTTCTAAGTGGGGACTACAATGCTTTCATTATGGTGGCGGACTATCACACATTAAACTTTATCCAAAACAAAGAAGAGATGAAGTCTCTGACACGAGAAATGGTTATTGATTACCTTGCAGTTGGTCTTGACCCAAAAAAACTTACTATTTTCAAACAGTCAGATATTAGTGCTCATACCGAACTTACTTGGATATTCGACACCCTCGTCACTGTCCCATTCCTTCAAAGAGCACACGCGTACAAAGACGCAGAAGCGAAGGGAAGTGAAATATCTGTCGGTACTTTCAACTATCCTGTCCTCATGGCTTCTGACATACTACTATACAGTCCTGATGTAGTGCCTGTCGGAGCTGATCAAAAGCAACATGTCGAATACGCGAGGGACATTGCGGATAAATTCAATTTTAAATTTGGAGAAATATTCAAACTACCCGAAGAAATGATTCTTGAATCTGTTGCTGTTGTACCAGGAATTGATGGACGAAAAATGAGTAAGAGTTACAGCAACACCATCCCACTTTTTGCTACTGACGAAGAAATAGAAAAACTAGTCATGAGTATTGTAACGGACTCTGGAGGAGATATTCCAACAAATGTATATGCCATCCATAAACTCATAAAAACAGAGGAAGAACTCGCTCCGCTCTACAATATACACAAAGGCAAGTATAAAGCTCTCAAAGACGCTTTAATTGCTGATTTAAAGGTGTTTATTGCTCCTCTGCGAGATAAAAGACTAGAGATTGAAAACAACACAGCTTTAGTAGAAGAAGTACTCAAAGAAGGAAGAGAAAAGGCAAAAATAGTCGCGGACAAAAAACTAGAAGAAGTAAAAAAGGCTATTGGGGTACTCTAGTGCCTCTTAACTTCCCAACCTTCTATTCAAACTATTTCACACTAAAATTGGCCTTGACCGTTGCGGTAATCTTTTTAGTAATTTGTGTTGTATCATAAGATCCGTAATCATCGAAATTTACACTATTTTGTGCAGTAACCTGAAACACACCAGACGAGAGGGAAGTAATTTTTCCTATTTTTGCTCCTCCTGCATCAGCAACACTTTGCGCTCGTTCAAGCGCGTTTTTAGTTGCCTCGCTTAACATTTCTGCACGGATATTCTTAAGGTTATTGTAATAATATTCAATACTTTGAGAAAGATTTATATTTGAAAGCTCAACACTTACATTCTCAGAAAGTTTTGTAAGAAGATCAACGTCAGAACCTTGTACAAGAAGTGACTGACTAAAGTTATAGCCAACTATACCCAAAGAACAGTTTTCATATCCCTGAGAAGACAACTGACAAATAGGATAATTAGAAACACTATTGCTTCCAACAGTTTCAAGGTCAACGCTATTTTTTCGGAGATAACTTTTTAAAGTATTTATCTGAAGTAGAATTGCTTCGTTGCCAGACTTTATATCTTTAGACCTAACATTAACAGTAATCTGCCACTTTGCAGTATCACTGAGGACAATTCGCTCTGTTGAGCCTGTTACAGTAATACTATCTGTTTTATTTGCAAAAATGTTTGCACTATTACCGAACACAAGACCAGTAAAAATAATGGCAAATCCTATAATAAGTGACGGAGCAGTGAGATTGTTGTTCTTAAAAAAATCAATCATCTATTTTTAAAATATTGTTAATAATCTATATATTATATTATGTATTATACTATATGTTCGACTATTAACTTATAACAAAGATATGAAAAAAGTATTACTAAGTATTGGAGTCATCTTGATCATAATAGGTGCGTACATATTCACCACAAAAAAAACTCCATCAACAGAAGAAACTACGCAAGTAAAATCTTTTATTGAAAATAAATCTTTTTTTGATCTAGTAAATGATGGGGAGTCTTACCAATGTAACTACTCAGTCCCATTGAACGGAGGAGCTGTATCTAACGGAAAAATTTATATAAGTAAAGGAAAAATCAGAGACGAAAATAGAAGTAGTATAGGAAATACTCCAATAGAAACAATAATGTTGGTCAGTGATAGTTATATGTATACGTGGACATCAACTAATGAAACCAAAGCTTTTAAAACCAAAATTACTCCAACAACTCTTGAAAACCCAGAAATACCCGCGAATACACTCTTCTTGGAAAACAAAAAAATGATAGACACTTCTACCTATCAATGCAAAACATGGACACCCGATGAAAGTCTTTTCGAATTTTCAAAAAACATAAAGATAGAAGAGCCGGTACCAAAAACAATCTACATCAATCTTCCTATTAAAGTGACAACTCCGATAAACAAAGAGCCAGTAACTGTGCCAACACCTGTACCGCCAGGACCAACAACATTTACCATGTCAGATATAGCACTCCACAATAACCGAACAAGTTGCTACACAACAATTGGCGGTAAGGTCTACGATGTCACGAGTTACATAGACAGACATAAAGGGGGAGCAAGCAAGATTCTTCAAATTTGTGGAAAAGATGGTAGTAGTCTTTTTGAAGGTCAACACGAAGGTCAAATGAAACCAGAACAAATGCTTGCGACTTTTGAAATTGGCATACTCAAATAAATAAACCTTATGGAAACAATTCTTTTTTATCTTCATATAGCAGGAGTTATTTGGTCAGTCTTATTTATTCTCCAAGCAGACAAAGACGCGTTCAAATGGTTTTCTGGCAAATCTATTACTTTAGACGAAGTAAGGACAAAAAAACAACACAAAATGGTCTGGCTTGGCCTCATCGTTGCAGTAGTTTGTGGAATATTTTTATTCTGGGATAAAAGATTTTATCTTATTAACGAAAGTCCAGCATTTCTTATAAAAATGATTTTTGTATTAGCTCTTATTATAAATGGATTCTTCATTGGCCGAACCATTAAAGTTGCTACAACTAAATCATTTCAAAATTTAACATTTAGAGAAAAAATTCCGCTTTTTATTTCAGGTGGTATTTCTTCAATTTCTTGGATTGGAGCAATAGTAAGCGCTTTCTTTCTATAAGCTATAGCGTGGTATAATCAAAAGGATTATCAATAATCAATAAATATATGATGAATATGTATTATGGTATGGGTTACGGACATGGCGGGTCAGGATTACTATGCGCATTTATTATGGCAGTAATTTTTGTCGACCTAGCACTTATTGGTGTGTGGCTTTGGCTTAAAATAAAGCAAGAATCAAAGAAATGTGAAAGTTTTTCATCTCATAATCACACTTGTGGTTGCGGGGGAAACAAGACAGAAGTTTCAAAATAATTGAAGAAATAAAGAAGTGGTGATAGTATAGATCTGTATCTGATGACCCGGCAGACACCGGCGAGGAAGAGGGAAGAAATCAAAGGTAAGTACCGGAGAAACTAGAACCCTCAAAAAACTAACGAAGTAAAAAACAGGGTGGCACCGCGAATTAATCGCCCCTGAAAATGTGAAGCGGAAGCGACATATTTTCAGGGGCGATTTTAATTTTAAAAATTTATGAAAAGAACATACATAAAAGATTTGGAAGGGAAAGTTGGAGAAGAAGTCATCATTAAAGGGTGGATCAATATTAGACGTGACCAAGGCAAACTTATTTTTCTCGACTTTAGAGATATGACAGGACTCGTACAAGGAGTAGTACTTCCAGGAAGTAATGCAAAAACAAACGCAGAAAAAGTTCGGTCTGAATGGGTCGTGTCAGTAAAAGGAAAAGTAAACGAACGGCCAGAAAAAAACCGACAAGCTGATAAGCAAAATGGAAATATTGAATTAGAAATTTTAGAACTACTTGTTCTTAATGAAGCAGAGACACCCGTCTTTGAAATAGGCTCTGATACGAGAGTAGTAGGAGAAGAAGTCCGGATGAAATATCGTTACCTTGACCTAAAAAGTGCTCGAATGCAAAAAAATCTCAGAATGCGAAGTCAGGTTTTTGCACTAATGAGAAAATATTTTAATGGTCTAGATTTTACAGAAATAGAAACTCCAATCCTAACCAAATCAACTCCGGAAGGTGCGAGAGACTACCTTGTTCCATCTAGAGTCGAGCAAGGTTATTTTTATGCTCTTCCACAATCTCCTCAACAGTACAAACAACTACTTATGGCTGGAGGAATAGAAAAATACTACCAGTTCCCAAAATGCATGAGAGACGAAGACACGAGAGGAGATAGACAGCCAGAATTTACCCAACTTGATGTTGAAATGAGTTTTGTAACAGAAGAAGAAGTAATGAATATTACTGAAAACTTATTGATCCAAATTGTTTCTACATTATATCCGGAGAAAAAAATTCAATCTATTCCTTTTCCAAGAATTCCTTACAAAGAAGCAATAGAAAAATATGGTATAGACAGACCAGACATTAGAGAAGATAAAAACAACCCAAACTTATTAGCATTTTGCTGGGTAGTAGATTTTCCGATGTTTGAAAAAACTGATAAAGGAACTTGGACATTTACACATAACCCATTTTCTGGATGCAAAACAGAGTGGGAAGAAAGTGTTAGTAAAAAAGAAAATATAGGTGAGATTATTGCAAGTCAGTATGATATTGTGCTAAACGGTTTTGAAATTGGAGGAGGAAGTGTTCGTAATCATACGACAGAACTACTCAAAAGTGTTTTCGAAATACTCGGTTATAAAAATGAAGAAATAACAGATAAGTTTGGTCACATGCTTAAAGCCTTATCGTCAGGCACCCCTCCTCATGGGGGGATTGCGTGGGGAATGGACAGACTGATGATGATTCTCCATAACGAAAGTAGTATTCGAGAAGTCATAGCTTTTCCAAAGACAGGAGAAGGAAGAGATTTTATGATGGACGCTCCAAGTATGGTTTCAACAGAACAACTCATTGAACTTGGACTTATAGTAAAAAAATCGGAAAAATAAGCCTCTCTTTGTGTTACTATATAAAAAATGACAGGACAAAACTTCATCATCAAACACGAAATATTTGAAGGTCCGCTTGACCTACTCCTTTCACTTATCGAAAAAAGAAAGCTTCTAATCAATGAAATTTCTCTTGCAAAAATTACAGACGATTACATTTCTCACATCAAAGAAATAACTGAATACAAGCTTACCGATAGAGCAAACTTCATTGTCATCTCCTCAACACTTATTCTAATAAAATCTAGATCTCTTCTTCCTGGCCTCACCTTAAGTCCTGAAGAAGAAGAGGGGATAGAAGATCTAGAGAAGAGGCTTCGAATCTACCAAAGAATCAAAGAACTTACGGTCCATGTCAAAAACCACTACGAAGGTGAGCGTATCTACTTTTCTCGCGACAAGAAACAATCTCTTTCTTTTTTTGTTCCAGACCAAAACATAACAATCTCCAACATGCTTCTCGCACTCAAAGATGTTGTTGGAAAATTTCCTAAAGTAATTCACACACCAAAAACAATCGTAAAACAAGTAATGTCACTCGAAGATATGATGGACAAACTTCAAGACAGAATCCAAAGTGCACTTAAAATGAGTTTTAGGGATTTCTCAGGAATTAAAAAAGTTATAACCCAAGAAGAAAAAGTTCATATTATTGTAAGTTTTCTTGCCATGCTTGAACTGGTAAAACAAGGTCTTCTAGAAGTGAAGCAAGAGAGTAGATTTGATGATATTGAAATCGAAAAAACAAATATCAGTGTGCCGGTATATTAATAATTTTGAAACTAAAGGAAATCACAGTACACTATTATTATGAAATTAACATACCTATTAGAATCTATTCTTTTTTGGAAAAACGAACCTCTTTCGATTAAGAAACTTTGCCTACTCTCGGGAAGTAGCGAAGAAGAAGTATCAAGTGCACTAACAGAGCTAGAAGAAATAAGAAAAGAAACTGGTACTGTGCTACTTAGAAAAGAAGACGAGGTATCACTTGGAACATCAAAAGAAGCGGGTCATGTTATTGAAACACTTCAAAAAGAAGAACTTTCGAAAGAACTATCAAAACCTGCTCTTGAAACACTTTCTATTATCCTTTATAAAGGACCCCTAAAAAGAAGTGAGATAGACTATATCAGAGGTGTGAATTCACAATTTATAGTAAGACATCTCGAAGCACGAGGTCTTATTGAAAGAATCGAGGATCCGAATGACAATCGCGCTTACCTTTATAAGCCAACCTTTGAACTTTTTGCTCATCTTGGTATTACAAAAAAAGAAGAACTGCCGGAACACGACACTTTGCAAAAAGAGGTGCAAAGTTTTGTTTCAGGAGGAGAACAAACAAGTGAACCAAAAGACAGCGAACTAACCACCTCTTAATATTATGGAAGGAGACTTACTAAAAATTTTTTTACCGACAGCGTTATCTTTTTTTATAGGTATATCACTTACTCCTTTTTTAACTAGATATCTTTATAAAAATAAAGCATGGAAAAAAAAGGCAGGTAAGCTTGATTCTCTCGGAAACGAGGCCGTGGTCTTCAATCAGATACATAAAGAGAAAGAAACAGGAACACCAAGACTAGGAGGGGTTATCATTTGGACTAGCACACTATTTACCGCCATACTTCTCTGGACATTAGCTCAAATATGGCCAGAAAGTACTACTCTCAACAAACTAGACTTTCTATCGAGAAATCAAACATGGATACCGTTAGCCACACTTTTACTTGGAGCAATCGTTGGCATGCTTGACGATTTACTTGAGATTAGAGGAGGAGGCGGACATTTTGCAGGAGGACTTTCACTAAAAAAAAGGCTCCTAGCTGTGCTACTTACCGGAATACTAGTTGGGTTTTGGTTTTATGACAAACTAGAAATTTCAAGTGTCAGTATTCCCTTTTTAGGATATCTTGATATGGGAACCTGGTTTGTACTATTTGTTGCACTCGTAATGCTTGTGATCTACTCCGGAGGAGTTATCGACGGTATTGACGGACTCGCAGGTGGTATATTTGCAATCGCATTCTCTTCTTACACCGCCATAGCACTTTTCCAGAACCAATTAAATTTAGCTGCCTTTTGTGCGGTAGTAACAGGAGGAATTTTATCTTTTTTATGGTTTAATGTGCCACCGGCACGTTTTTATATGTCAGAAACAGGAAGTATGGCCCTCACGATGACACTAACAGTTGTTGCGTTCATGACAGATAAACTTGGCGAAGGAAAGGGGATTGCAGTCCTTCCAATAATCGCATTCCCTCTACTGGCAACAACTTGCTCAAACGTACTTCAACTTGTATCAAAGAAAATACGAGGTAAGAAATTATTCTTAATTGCTCCACTACACCACCATTTTGAAGCCCTTGGTTGGCCTGCCTACAAAGTAACCATGCGCTACTGGATTCTCTCAGTCATTTGTGGCATTATCGGTATTTCAGTAGCATTGCTCTCATGAGTATTACGAAAAAAATCGACAAAGGTTTTTTGGGAAGTGTTCTCGCGCTTGCCATACTTGGAATTTTTATATTTACCTCAGCCTCACTTGGAGTACTCGCAAGAAACGAAGCTAAATTTTTATCAGTCGCAACAAACCAATTCTTCTTAGGATTCTTACTTGGATTTGTCGCTCTCTACACTACCTCGCGGATACCCTACAGATTCTGGAAAAAGTACTCTCTTGTTATTTTTCTTTTTACCTTATTGCTTACCGCCCTCGTATTCGTACCAGGTATTGGAATTAATTTTCAAGGATCAAAAAGGTGGGTCGATTTAGGATTTGTAAATTTCCAACCAAGTGAACTTTTGAAAGTTGGCTACATTATTTACCTCGCGGCATTATTTTCAAAATTTAAAGAAAAAATCGGTACATTTTCTTTTGGATTAGCACCCTTTCTACTGACTACC
>JANMMK010000015.1:0-2816 GCA_031373235.1 bacterium
CTGATGGAAGGAGAGGCACGGCTCTACCTACCCTTTACCGCCGTGAAGTCGCCACAGGGGGGCGGTGCGTTCCATTTTCACCAGGACAACCAGTACACCAAGTTCGATGCCCCTGGAATCAACCTCTGGGTCGCGCTGGTGCCCATGACGGAGGCAAGAGTTTTAATAAACACTTTGTCTGGGTGAAGTGATAGCTTGAGATGTTCTTGGAGAAATTCAGCAATCTTTGGAGTAAGCTCAAGTAAATAATCTTTATCTTGCGAGATAATAACAAAGTCATCAGCATAACGAATATAATATTTCACTTTCATCACTTGTTTCATCCACTGGTCAAATTCATTCATGTAGATATTGACTAAAAGTTGAGAAGTAAGATTTCCTAAAGGTAAACCTTTACCTTTCTGTGTTTCAAAACTTCCAATAATTTCTTCAAGTAGAAAAAGTGTGTCCTCATCGATAATGTGCTTCTTTAGTATCTCAAGAAGAACCTTGTGATCTATTGATGCAAAGAATTTCCGAATGTCGCACTTCAATACCCATAATGTTTTTGTGTGTAAAGACGACGCTTCCGTAGCAAAATTTTTAAAACGATTAAGAGCTTTATGTGTTCCCTTTCCCGCTCTGCAAGAATACGAATCATAAATAAATTTCTTATCGAAATATGAATACAAAATCCTATAAATTGCATGATGAAGCAATCTATCCCTAACACTTGCTTTGTGAATATTGCGAGGTTTTGGGTCATTTATTGAAAATGCCTGATATGAACCATGGACATATTTTCTATTAACCAAATCACCATGAAGACTTGAAATATTTTTAGATAGTAAAAATGAAAACTCAATTACATCTTCTTTTTTTGACTTCCCCCGACTAAATTCCTTCCATGCCTCAAGAAGGTTTTCGTATGATATTATTTTTGAATAAATGTTAGAAGATAGATTAATTGAAAAATTCACCTATGAATATTACCCCCCCCCCCGACCAAATTACCATCGGTAGTTTCTAAACAAAAAGACGCATACAAATTATGGCTTCTTGTTTATAAAAATTTCCCCAAGTTTGAAAGATTCGGACTTGGACAAAAGATAGATCACCACTTTATAGAACTCTTAGAAATTACATTCCGATCAGTCTATCTTGGAAAAGATAGAAAAATCATAGCCCTTGAAAGTGCCATCGCTCGGCTTGATACCATCAGATTCCTTCTTCAACTTTCTTGGGAATCAAAGATTATTGCCTTAAAACAATACTCTGATCTCTCTTTATCATGTGAAGAAATAGGAAAAATGATTGGTGGTTGGAAAACAGCACTTGAAAGCAAAACTTCTTCTGCTTAAGCAGAAGAATTTTTGCTTTCAAAACAGTAGCGAGAAACCAGCCTGTTACCCACATTCAAGTCATAGTTGTCGAGATCGTTGGCGTTCAAGTTCCACCGATCATCGTTCCAGTTGGCATTGACCTGGTAGAGGACAGAGCTGATTTGTGTCTTATATCATCTGTATCAATCAAAACCGAAAAGCTTCGTCTGCTGGACTTAAAAGTCCATCAACATAAGACACCAACTATTTATATACTATTAAAAAGTAGTAAAACCACTCGTGCGAAAGATAGTAGTATCCACCACACCCCTCGATTTCCAACTTTTAAAATCCGGTCGTAAAAGCCTAAATATTTTTTAGACCACCACATTCTTCGAATCTCATTAGTATTATACAAAAAAAATCGACCCAGTCCGCGATGAAGCAAGAAAGGGTCAAAGTTATAGAGGATCAAAGGGCCAAGAGACCCAAAGTTCTCAAGGTTCAGTTGCGAGAGACCAGCCCGCGACCCACAGGCAAGCCATAGCTGCCGAGATCGTCGGCGTCCAAGCTCCACCGACCACCGCCCCAGCTGGCATCGACCCGGTAGAGGACACCATCAACACCTTCGATGTAGAAGCGGTTCCACGAGCCGTCAGTAAGGAGAGCGCCTTGAGGACCACCTGGTCCTTTGGATTGGAGGGAGAGAAGATAGCGAAGCTCAGAGAGCGAAGTCACCACTTTCCCTTTTCCACCCTTCACTTTGATGATCTCAGTGTCAGAGAGTTTCCGAAGGGCTTTCTCGACGAGGAGAGTCGAGGGACCTTGCGGACCCTCCACCTTCGGCACCATGAGGCTCTTGAAGTTGTCACCGAGGTAAAACTCAGTCTCAGTGAAGTGTTCGGATGCGACGAATTGCTCCTTCGCGCCTTAAAATTGCACCTTCATAACCTACTCGAGGATTGATTTCCTTTCGTAAGCATTGATCCACTCTACGAAGCGTTGCGGAAGATCTGTGTCTTCTTTGGCAATCTGCACTCGATCACCATCTAAAGCACCAATGTCTGGTGTGGACAGGAGTTGCCCGATGAGGGCGCGATATTGCGGTTCAGTCGTTTTTTTCATGTAACACTGCGGGTATTGCATCATCTTGATCAAGAGCGTTTCTACCAAGGATTGGCAGAGTTATCACTTTGATTTTGATGTGGGTCGCCACAGCTTAAAACCCTCTTCCATAGGACAGACCTATGTACACAGGTCTGTCCTATGAGGTAAAAGCTTTAAGCTGTGGCGAGTTTCTCACAATTTCAAGGTTCTTTTATTTTTTATATTATATCACAAATACACAAAAAAGCAATATCTTCTGGTAATATCCAACCGCTTCTTCCCCTATTCTCCGAATCAGTATTTTTACATAGGACAGTCCTATGTAATTTTCATATTGAAGCTCAGCCACTCAAACAACTCAGAAACGTGGTCTTTCACTTTAAGAAAATAACCCGGAAAATTTTTGGC
>JANMMK010000009.1:0-2037 GCA_031373235.1 bacterium
ACTCATCATTTTTAAACTTTGAGCGTCACTGTTCGCACCTCTATATCGAAATACTTTCGATACGACGGGCGTTACCCGCTACTTGTAAACACCTTTCAGTGTCTGTGTGTTCGGACTTTCCTCCCTAAAACATTTTGTAAAACAAAATGTTCGGGCGATTATCTGGTACTTATATAATTATAACACAAAACTTTTATTTTGTGTATGCTTTACAAAAATCCGCTCTCCTCCCTTGAGGAAACTGAAATGTCTCTGTAACCCCAGCTTTAGTCTCAAGTACATACATTGCCTCTTTTTCTGGATAAAAGACTGTCGGAAATGTTTCTGGTGCTACTCCAACTTTCTCTCCAACAACCTGACAATCCCTATCAAACCACATAATATCGATAGCAAATTTCATATCCTTCATCCAAAAACCGTGCAAAGCCATATTTTCAAAAACAAACAACATACCCTCTCCTTCTTGTAGTAACTTGTGCCCACTTAAACCTTTTTGTCGAGCACTTTGGCTACTTGCCACTTCAACTTTAATACGGACTCCCCCAACTTCAATTAAAGAAACCTGA
The DNA here is from genome assembly GCA_031373235.1 of bacterium. Classification (GTDB taxonomy): domain Bacteria; phylum Patescibacteriota; class Minisyncoccia; order Phycocordibacterales; family CAIRYW01; genus JANMMK01. Next base: position 567 of record JANMMK010000009.1, read on the forward strand.
TTCTTATAATATAAAAACCCCGCGATCAAACACAGTGTCACTCCGACTATATACTTTGTCTTTTTGTTATAGATTAATTTCATGTGAAATAATAGTTGACCCAAAAAAACGACTCCCTATGCTTTCGAATTTATTTGTGGTGTCAGTGGTAAAAAAACAAACATCAGCGTCAAGTGAAAGTTTTGACTTTATATCAGCATGTTTTTCTATGTAAGTGAAAAGTTTGTCCGCGACAATCTCAGCTTCACTAATAACAGTAACCCCTTCCGCCACAGAAATAAAATCTTCCTTAATAATTCCATAGTGGGTACAGCCGAGTATTAGTGTGTCGATAGGTTGCTTAGAAACTAAGGCAACATAATCCTTAACCAGTCTTTTTATCTTTAGAGAATCCTCCTTCCCCGCTTCAATGAGAGGAACTAAAAGTGGCGCAGGGATTTCATACACGTCCACCGTGCTGTCTAATTTTTTTAATTCTCGTTTAAACGCTCCTGCACTTACCGTTGCTTCCGTTGCCAAAACACCAATACACATATTTTTACTTTTTGTAATTGCAACTTCGGCTGTTGGAATAATAACCCCGAGTACTTTTTTTTCTGGATATGTTTCTGGAAGATACACTTGTTGAATGTATCGTAAAGCTTGAGAAGAAGCACTATTACACGCAAGCACAATAATCTCTGCTCCTTTTGAAAAAAGAAAATCTATTCCCTGTTTTGTAAACTCTAATATAGCATCGTGACTTCTTGACCCATAAGGTGCACGGGCACTGTCCCCTAGATACACATAACTATACTGAGGCATTTTTTTTACAATTTCTTTCAGAATAGAAAGTCCTCCGAAACCAGAATCAAAAACTCCTATCTTACTCATATTTCTTTTTTCACCTTTTTCTTCAAACATAAACTTATCATACCAAGAATAAACCCTTACTCAACTTTACCTTTACATAACTTAAATTTTTGCACTAACTATCCTTGATTTTGGTTTTAATCTGAGTAATATATCTTTGTGGTTAAACACGAACATAGTTCAGGTTAAACACAACCCGGTCACCACTCACCGCAAGGTGGGAAAGCGACCGGGTCGACAAGGCACATCACGCCTTATCTAAAGGATAGATTGCATCACATAAAGAGAGTTTGTTCTTTGGACCAAAAAAAGTACCGCCACAGCCTGAGGGCAGTCGGCATTGGCTCAAAGTGGCATCTGTCACTTTGAGCCAAACTCTTTTAAATTTACGCTTCTTTATTCAAATCCAAACAAACAGAATTCATGCAAAATCTTTTTCCTGTTGGAGTGCCAACTGCATCACTAAATACATGCCCTAAGTGTGACCGGCAATTAGAACAAAGTACTTCTGTTCGTTCCATACCATGTGAGACGTCAGAAACAAACTCAACAGAACCTGGTATTGCATCATAAAAAGAAGGCCACCCGGTACCTGAGTCAAACTTTGTATCAGAAGGAA
>JANMMK010000022.1:0-7847 GCA_031373235.1 bacterium
GCCGATTTTAGCCTTTTCACCTTCGAATAGTTTTACTCCAAGATACTGTGGATTTGAATCGGTCAGGTTCTGTGCGCTACCGCCGGATTTTTTGGTTGACATGACTTTTTTATTATTAAATTACTTATATAATTAAGGTAATGGATACTATAAGAGATTTTAGCCAAAAAATCAAGGTACTTGGAGTCTCTCTCAAAGAGGAGTTTTTGCTTGGTGCTATTATTGTGCTTGTTGCTCTTGCTTCTTTTGGACTTGGTAGAATATCAGTTTCTAAGAATATTTATGAAAACAAAGAAACTGTGATGCTAAAAACAGAGGTCAAAAGTGTTTCTTCTGCCAAAACAAAAGATACAGAGGTCCGGGCAGGGTCAGGAGGGGAAGTGGTTGTTTCAAAAAGCGGTAAGAAATATCACTATCCTTGGTGTGCGGGAGCAAAACAGATTGCAGAAAAGAATAAGGTGACTTTTCCTTCTTCGGAAGAGGCAAGAAAGGCGGGGTACACTCCGGCAAGTAATTGTAAGGGGCTTCAGTAGTTATTAGTTAAAAGTAAGCTAGTTAATAGGAAAACAGAACGCCTGAGTGTGCTAAAATATAATAGTCATTTAATAAACTTTTAATTAAAATTCATCGTGATTGTTGTTGATATAGAAACAAGCGGAACGGAACCAGAAGTACACAGTATTCTTTCTATTGGAGCAGTTGATTTCGACAATCCTCAGGATGAGTTTTATATGGAATGCAGGGCTTTCGATGGGGCCAAAATAGAGAAGGATGCTCTAGATGTAAATGGATACAGCAAGGAAGAGGTGACTGATATGAATAAAAAAACAGAAGGGGAGATAGTGGGAGCTTTTTTGGAGTGGGCAAAGACAAAGAAGGATCATACGGTTGGGGGTCAAAATCCACACTTCGATGTTAACTTTATTATTAAAGGGGCCCATCGTAACCACATAGATGTTTCAATACCGAAAAGAATCATAGACCTTCATTCAATCGTTTATTTTCATATGATACAAAGAGGATTGGTGCCACCACTTCATAATAATCGCTCAGATCTTAATTCAGATAAGATTATGGAGTATGTTGGCATAACCCCAGAAGAGAAGCCTCATAAGGCCATAAACGGCGCCAGAATCGAAGCTGAGGCGTTCTCGAGACTATTATTTGGGAGATATTTATATCCAAAATATAAGGAAAGTCAGGTCCCTTGGATTTCTAAAAGTTAGGAAAGAGGCATTGGTTTGATGAGGGAGAATAAGTTCTTAATATTATGCAATAGTATTGCATTTAAAGTCAAATTAATGGTATAAATATATCCTTATTTTAAGCCATATTTTGTGCTTTTAGTGGGGTAATTTTCTATTAAAACTATTGACTTTATTATCAAAGTCTGCTATTATTTGACCATCACAACAAACGTTGTGTTTTTTTGTTTAAAGGGCTTTGCAAAAATATTTATTTTTTAAATTAACGCAAATGCTAATACAAACAAAAAAAAGTGCATTCTTAGTGTAGTAAGAAAGTAATTCATAAAAGCGGGTTCTCTTCTTTCTTTATTCAAAAAGAGTAAAGGGGGAGTCGGGAGAAAGTTCGCTCGTCGTTTCTACTACTAGATGCAACCCTCATAAATACAGAAAAAAGATAAGAGGGATTACAAGCTAGATATAGGCTTATTATAGAAATAATCGCTGGTTTAAGTTTCTTTGCATCAGGAACATTCCTCAAAGAAGCAGATCTTCCACAAGCACCTTCAACTCTTAAAACTAATGTTATTACAACTCAGGATAAGGTAAGAGAGTATTTTAAGGATACTCCTGTAATGATCGACATCGCATTTTGTGAATCTCGATTCAGACAGTTTAACAAAAGTGGTGATGTGCTTAGAGGAGAGGTGAACACGGATGACGTTGGAGTAGTACAGATTAATACTTACTATCACCAAAAAGATGCTTCGGCACTCGGATTTGACATCATGACTCTTGAAGGAAACATGGCTTACGGTAAGTATCTCTATGAAAAACAGGGAACTCGTCCATGGAACTCTTCAAAGCCATGTTGGCAAGGAAGAACAAATCTTGTTGCAATCAAAAACTAAAACAAAAAAACTCCGCTTTTGGCGGAGTTTTTTTGTTTAGCAAAGTGTTACTTGTGGAGAAGGGGTGTGGTTTTGGTGTGGAGGAAGAATGAACAACAAGTAATCAACTTTTCTAAAGCAGTTTTCTAAGTGGCCAGACAAGCCACTCGAGTATCTTGTTCGTTAGTGGGCGTTTTTTCCAGTCTTCAAATGTAAGAGGGTTGGCGTCTGTAAGATCTTTTTCAAATTGTGTTTTAAGTTCGGCAGCGAAGTGGGAATTAGTACTTACTAAGTTTGCCTCAAAATTGTATCTTAAGGATACATTGTCGAGGTTTAAACTGCCGATAGTTGACCAGATATCATCAATTACCATTGTCTTGCCGTGAATCATTTTTTTGTAGAGAAATATTTGAATGCCGTGTGATAGTAGGTAAGTAAAGTATGTTCTTGCTCCAATATCAACAATAAGGTGATTTGGGTGTTCGGGAACAAGTAATTTTATTTCTACACCACGTTTTTTACTTTCTATGATTGTTTTCAGTAACTTATGGTCCGGAAGAAAGTAAGGGGTCGTAAGGTATATGTACTTTTTTGATTTAGTGAGCGCTTTTATAAGCTCTTTATACATGTACCTTTTTCGTGGTAGAGGGGAATTGGTTATATATCTGAATTCAGGTTTTTCTAGGTGCAGTCCGTCTTTCTTTTTTGAAAAGTAATAGCGTGGATGGTAATATCTTTTGTACCACATTACTTCAAAAGCGTGAATCATTTCATCTACGACTTCTCCATTGATTTCAACATGACTTTCACGCCAGTTGTTCATGTATTCAGAAAGACAGATACCTCCAGTAAAACCTATTTTTCCATCAATTAGCATAAGTTTCCGATGATCTCTAAAGTACCAAATAGATTCCCTGTTTGTGCTCCAAGGAACAACAGAGTTAAAGAATTTAATTTCTATGTTTTCTCGTGCCAGTTCCGTTTTGATGTTTGATTGGTATAAATCAAAACTACCAACTTCATCGCAAAAGATTCTTACCTTAACACCTCTTTTTGAAGCAATTTTTAATGCGTCAATAAACTTCCTGCCAACACTATCTTTAGAGAAGATGTATTGTTCAATGTCTATGGAGAGGGAAGCAGAAGCTATTCTTTCGAGCATTGCGTCCCAAGCCCCTTCTGATGTTGTATAAAATTTCCAATTAGTTTTTATTTTTTCCATAAAGAAGATACTTTATATAATAACATTTTTTAATTACAACCCTCACTAGTAAAATAAAATTCTTTAGAAAGACGGAGAGAGTGGTTTTGACTGGGGATAACTTATTAGAGAGCTATACTATGCATGTCGCACAATATATCTTTCCGACAATAATATATAGGTAAATAAGCCCAGGATAAAGCTTATAAGAATTTTTGATTTCTGACCTTTGTTTTTAATTGATTCTGATATTTTGATTTAAGTCGTGTGTTGTTTTTGGTAGTTATAAAGTAAAAAAACACCAGTCTTCCCTGTGGACTCGTGTGTTAACTTTACTTTGTGGCTATTTTAGGATTTCTTGAATAAAATCTTTTACGTAAGTTATTGCAACTTTAAGAAAATCTACGCTAAATAAAACTGCTTTCCAAAGGAGTTTAAGTAATGCTGTGATGACTGCAATAATACCTTGTACGATGTCACTATCGATAATATCTTTTAGGTTAATGCCGAAGGTGTATTTGAGTATGATAAGCGCAATAACGATTAAAATGATTGTTTTTACAAAGCCTTTTTGATTAGTTTGGTTCATGGATTATATGATATAACAAAAACTAAAGTTTTGGGAGGTAGAGGATTGGATCTAAGTACGCTGAAGGGTCGGCAATTGGAATAGTTGCTCCGGTGCAGTTTTTACTGCGACCAGAGGGAAGTGTGGTTACTTGTACACCTTCAGATGCAAGTAGGGTGAGGTGTAGATGAGGGCCGGTAACATAACCTGTTCGTCCACTGTAGGCAATGATGTCACCTGTTGCCACAGCTTCCCCTTTTGAAACGCTAATTGAAGATAGATGAGCGTAAAGTGTGGAGAGTCCATTTGAGTGTTTGAGTAAAACCCATTTTCCGTATGAATAACAACCTTTAACGATGTCTGTGTTGCCTGTGGCTTGTACTACACCAGATAAGGATGCTTTTATAGGTGTTGCATCTACCGCTCGTAAATCTAGTCCATTATGAGAACCTGACACGTAGAGTCTTTTTGCTGCGACAGTTGCTCCAAAGTTTTGTGTTATGTAAACAGAATCAACTGGCCATGATAGTACTCCGGATTTTACCTTGGGAAGCTTACTTGGATCAATTGCTAATTTTAATTCTGATTCAAACTGAAACAAATCTTTTTCAAATTGATCTCTAACTTTTATTTTTTCTTCGAGTATTTTTTTGTAGTTAGCTTCTTGGTTTTTGGTAATCAAAAGTAAACTGTCCTTTGCTTTTTCTGAGTCTGCTACTGCCCTATGTTTTCCTGATAGTTCTTGTTTGAATTTTGAGAGTTTATTCTTTTCATCTTGCAGAGCACCTTTTTTTTGTTCCAAGGATTGTTTTTCTTCTCGAACCATACCGAGTGTATCTTTTAAGATGTCGCCCCAGATGTTTGTTGTCTCTATGTAAGCACCGGCTTCGGTTAAAGAGTTGTTCGCCAAAGCTGTTTCAAGCAAGGAGTCATTTTCATGATTTTGAAGTCCTTGGAGCGCTTCTAAGAGTGCCGACTTCCCTTTCTCTATTTTTTCTTCGAGGGTGTCGATGTTTGAAGATACATCGTCAATGGTAAGTAGTGTCTTACTGATTGTTGTTTCGGTAAGCTTTATGTCTGCTCCGAGTTTTTTCTTTACGGTGCCAAGCGCAGTGAGTTCATTAATAAGACTCTTTTTTTCTTCGGCTGTTTTAGAAAGATCGTTGTTAATACGAGTTATTTCTTTTTCTAGTTTTTTAATTTCTTCGGCTTTTATGTCTATCTTTTCTTTTATTTTCTCTATAACAGAGGCAGCATTACTTGTATGCGGAAATACAACTGTATATAGAGAAATACAGAGGATAAAAACAAGAAAGATATTAGATGATGTGTGACGCATAAGTTAGCCTTTTTAGGGTTTCTGTTTTTCCTATAAGAGCCGCGATAGTAAACGGGTCAGGTGATTTTTCTTTTCCTGAAAGGGTGTAACGGAGTGCCCAAAGGACAATGCCTCTTCCCTCTTTTGAGGCGTAATCCCATACTGCGTTTTTTATGGACTCGTTGGTCCAATCAGTAACTTCGTCGAGAAGTAGGGTAATTTTTTCTAGATGTGTTTTTATGTGGAATAGTTCGATACTGGCACCTTTTCTTAAATGTTCAGGGCAGATAAGTTTATTTATTTCAAGTGTTGGTGTATTGAAAAAGAAATCAAACTCCCCTGCTTCTACCATCACTTTTATTTCGCTTAACTTATAGATTCTTTCCTTTATTAAAGGAGCGAGTGCGAGAAGAATTTTTTTATCTTTTTCAGGAAGTAAAAGTGAGAGTTCTTTCAAAAACACCTCTTCGGGTAGTTTGGAAATATATTCTTTGTTGTACCAGAGTAATTTTTCTTCATTAAACTTTCCTCCACTTTTTTGGATATTTCCTATATTAAAAGTATTAAAAAGTTCTTCTTTTGAGTATAGTTCTTTTTCTCCTCCTGGATTCCATCCAATGAAAGCGAGAAAATTGAGCATTGCTTCGGGAAGGATACCCTCTTTTTTATAATCAAGAAGGTCCTTCGCACCGTCTCGTTTACCAAGTTTCTTTTTCCCGTCAGGGCCCATAATTGGTGGAAGGGTGACGAGTTTTGGTGCTTTTATCTCTAGTGCTTCGTATAGAGCCAAAAATTTTGGTGTTGAAGAGATGAATTCGTCTGCTCGAAAAATATGGGTTACGCCCATTTCAAGGTCATCTATAATATGTGCAAAGTTGTAAGTCGGGTAACCATCACTTTTAATTAAAACAAAGTCATCAAGTGCCTCAGGTCCTGCTTCTAAATTTCCTCTTACTTCGTCGTGCCATTTTGAAACCTTTATGTCTTTAATTTTTAGTCTAAGTGGCTTAGTTCCGTCCCAGAGTGGTGGATTTTCTGGCCTGTTGTTTCTGTAGAGAAAAGGTTTTTTATCTTCATCAGCTTTAGAGCGAAAAGCAGTAAGTTCTTCCTCGGTATAAGGGTCAGTATATGCGAGTCCTTTTTCTAAGAGTATGTTCGCATATTTTTTATAGGAGTCTAGTCTTTGTGATTGAAGGTATGGAGTGTTTGGTCCTCCAATATCTGGACCTTCATCCCATTCGATACCAAGCCATTTGAGTGATTCTATGATGTGTGTGATTGAACCTTCAACCTCTCGCTCTTTATCGGTATCTTCAATTCGAAGTATGAAAGTGCCATGTTTTTGTCTTGCAAAAAACCACGCAAATAAAGCGGTTCGGGCGCCTCCGATATGCATGTAACCTGTTGGACTTGGAGCAAATCTGGTAACTATTTTTTCTGACATAATGCTATTTTAACATAAAAATAGCTTTGTTAAAGATTATTGTTCGTGGGTCAATGTTATATCTAGGGCCACTTCTGCAATTTTTCTTGCTGCGTCTGTTTTTGCGAAATGAAGCGCTCCTTGACGCATTCGCTCGCTTCTCTCTTTGTTTGTGATGATGTTTTCTATTTCAGTAATTAAAATTTCAGGAGTGAGGTTGTTTTCTTCGATGATGATGGCACTACTTTCTCTTGCGTAGTTGTATGCATTTTTTCTTTGGTGATCTCCATTTGAATCACTAAGAGGAATAATTATTGAAGGCACTCCCCAAGCGGCAATTTCAAAAATAGTAGACCCTCCCCTTGAGATAATGATACTTGAAACTCCAGCTGACATTCGAAGTGAAAGTGCGTTTAGATAATCAAAGAGGTGGTAGCGACTTGAGAGTAAGTTGTCTTGGAGTACGACACTTGAAAGCTTTTGTACGTTTTCAAAATTTAGTTTTCCTGTTTGGTGAATAATCTGATATTTTTTTAGGAGCTCAGGGAGTGCTACGATGAGGGTTTCATTGATCAGTGCAGAGCCAAGAGATCCTCCCATTACTACTATTGTTGGGAGGTTTTCTTCAAGTTTGAGATATTCTTTTGCTCCGTCTGTGATAGGGGTTAATATTTCTTGACGAAGAGGATTGCCTGTATAAGCAGTGATATTTCGGTCAAAATATTCTCCTGCTTCTTTAAATGCTATGGCAATTCTTTTTGCAAACTTCGCTGCGAAAAGATTAGCTCTTCCAGGCACACTATCACTTTCATGGAGTATTACAGGAATTCCAAGAATTTTACCTGCTACCACAACAGGAAGACTCATCATTCCTCCTTTACTGATAATAACGTCCGGGTAGATGCTGTAGACTTTAAAAAGTGTACTTATGAATCCCCATCCGGTTTTGATAATATCGATTATATTTTGTATTGATGCATAACGCCTTATTTTTCCGGCACTAATTTTTACAAACTCTATTTCATGGTCAAAAAGTATTCCTGCGTTATAAGGATTTGGTGCAAGGTAATACATTTTTACTTGAAGTAATTTTTTCTCTCTTACGATATCTCTAATACTTTCGGTGATTGCAATAAGTGGATAGAAATGTCCTCCTGATCCTCCTCCGCATAATACGATTTTCATTCTGTTCCAAAAATTAAGTAATTTTAATAATTCCTGTATATAACGATCTAATTATACACCAGTCTCTTTCGCAGTTTA
>JANMMK010000040.1:0-10043 GCA_031373235.1 bacterium
ACTACAGAGGTGGTTAATAATATGAGAACATGGAAGAAGCAACTTTCTCCCATCGTTAATTTTAGTACTTTTAAAAACAGGTCTCGTGTAGTAAAAAATAGCGCTTGGCTTTCAAAGCTTTCTTTTGGAGATGTAATTAAAATCGCTTCTTGTTTTACTGTGCAACAAATGATTGAGCGGGATATGTTTCAAAAGCGTATAGAAGAAAAGAAACCTCTTTTTTTACATGAGTTTATGTATCCGTTGATGCAAGGGTATGACTCAGTTGCTTTAAATGCTGATATTGAAATTGGTGGCAACGACCAAACGTTTAATATGCTTGCAGGAAGAACCTTGGTGAAACAATATAAACATAAGGAAAAATTCGTTATTGCGAATACTCTTATTGTTGATGAAAAAACAGGTAGAAAAATGAGTAAGAGTGAAGGGAATTATATTGCTTTGAATGAATCACCGAGCAATATGTTTGGAAAAGTTATGGCCACAGGTGATGGTCTTATTTTGCCTTTACTTCAAGATTGTACAGCCGTAGCACTTAGTGTGGTTTGTGAGGTTAAGCAAGCTTTAGAAAAAGGAGAAAACCCTAAGATATACAAAGAGATGTTGGCTTATGAGTTGGTAAAAATATATCACGGTGAAAGAGAGGCAAAGAAAGCAAAGGATTTTTTTAATAAAACTTTTTCACAAAATCAAATTCCTTCAAATATAAAAGAAATAACAATAACAGAAGATGTGTTACTAGTAGATGTCTTTTTACAAGAGGGTATTGTTACTTCAAAAAGCGAATTTGCTCGGTTGATAAAAGAACATGCAGTTACTAATCTAACTAGTGACGTAAAAATTACTGATATTAAACAAGTTGCTACTATTGGGGTCTATAAGGTCGGAAAGCATCGTTTTCTGAAGGTAATATAAAAAAACGCGCCTCTGGCGCGTTTTTTTATTCTTCTGTTTCCCAGAGTGGAGCATCTTCTTCATCCTCCTCATCGTCATCGTCGTTCCCTGCAAAGTAGTCGTCTTCTTCTGGAATTACCTCTGCTACCTCATCATCTCCCAGAAGCGGGTCACTTTTAGTTGGGTCAAAATCTTCCTCTTTATCTTTATCGTCTTGTAAAAACGGATCTTTGTACTCGTCGTCTTGCATTGTCTTTTTTAATTATTTTTAAGCTCGGGTTATTTGTATCAAAAGACAAAAAAAAAGCAAATTTTTTGAAGTGTGGAAAAGTAGTTATTTGAGGATAAGTCCTGTCAATCCTATGGCAATCGCGTCGTATTCATCATCGATCATTTTTTTAACAGGGAGAGAAAGTAGAAGTGGTATCATTTTTTGGATCGCTTTTTTATCTGCCTTACCGTTGCCACACACAGTAAGTTTTATTTGAGGTGGTGAGAATTCTTTAATGTGCAAACCTGCCAACATTGATTCATACATAATAATTCCTCTTGTTTCAGCAACTGCCATAACAGTTTTTTGGTTCGAAGAAAGGAAAAGTGTTTCAATGGCGAGAGTGTCAGGTTCAAATTCTTTAATTGTTTTTTTAACTTCGGCTCCAATAAGTCTTAATCTTTCATGATAGGGTATGTTTTTATCTGTCTTAAAACAACAAGAAAAAAGCAAAACCTCTTTTTGGTTTTTTGCTTTTTCAAGTACTGCAATACCCAGTCTTTCAAACCCAGGATCAATACCAAGTACTCTCATATACTAAGACACGTTAGTGAAGACTTCGGATACTTCTTCGTTGTCTTCTAGTTGGTCTACAAGAGTTTCAAGAAGCACTAAGTCTTCATCAGAGAGTTCCATGGTTTGGTTGGCAGTATATACACCATTAACCTTAGAAAAAGCCCAAAGAGCACTACCAACACCTGCCAAAGAAAAACTGTTCTTAGAAAGAATATGTTTTATTTCTTGCGCAGCTTTATTTCTGTTTGAAGTGACGGCTTCAATAATGATTGCGGAGCCTCCGGGGCCATAACATTCATAAGTGATTGTTTCAAGGGTGTCAGCTCCATTTTCAGATGCTTTTTTTATGGCTCGATCAATAAGATCTTTGGGTACGTTATCTTTTTTTGCATTCTCAATAAGTTGAAGTAATGGTGCCGAGAGTAACCCGTTAGATTTTTTGGCTTCGACAGTAATAAGACGGGCGTGTTTTGAAAACACCTTACTTTTTTTTGCATCAGTGGATGCTTTCTGTCTTTTTATTTGTGCCCATTTGCTATGTCCTGACATAAATAATTTATAGTTATTAGTTGGTGGTTACTAGTGTAATACAAAAGAAAGAAAAAATTAACTTTGTTTTTCAATCGGATATTGAATAGAAAGGTGTGCGTAACCTTTTTCTGTTACAACTCTTCCGCGAGGAGTTCTTTCAATAAATCCTAGTTGTAGCAGATAGGGCTCGTGAAATTCTTCGATAGTCGCCTCTTCTTCAGAGAGTGCTGCTCCGAGTGTGTTGAGCCCGACTGGTCCACCGTTAAATTTTTCTATAAGAACTTGGAGGAGTTTTCTGTCAGATTCTAGAAGACCAACGTTATCTATTCCAATAAGTGATAATGATTCTGCGACCGTATCTTCATCTAAAGGTGATTTTGCTATTTGCGCGAAGTCACGGACTCTTTTAAGTAGATAGTTTGCGGTTCGGGGCGTCATTCTACTTCTTTTTGCGATAGAGTGTTTTGCATTTTGAGCTATTTCGATACCAAGAAGTTTTGCTGACCGATCAATAATTGAAGCCACTTCATCTTCAGAATAAAATTCTAGTCGAAAGATTCCTCCGGAAAACCTTGATCGAAGGGGAGAAGATATCATGGCAATTCTTGTGGTTGCTCCAACAAGTGTGAAAGCAGGGAGTTCGAGTTGGATTGTTCTCGCACTTGGTCCCTTTCCAATAATGATATCAAGCACACCGCTTTCCATGGCAGGGTAGAGCACTTCTTCAATACTTTTATTTAATCTGTGTATTTCATCAATAAATAAAATATCTCCAGAGCCAAGGTTACTTAGAATTGATGCGAGGTCGCCTACTTTTTCAATTGCGGGGCCAGAAGTTATTTTTATTTGAGAGCCAATTTCTTTTGCTATCAAGTAAGCAAGTGTTGTTTTTCCAAGTCCTGGAGGTCCGTAAAATAATATATGTTCAGGAACATGACCTCTTTCTTTGGCTGCGTTTAGTAGGATTGTTAGGTTTTTTTTTATGTTTTCTTGTCCAACGTATTCAGAAAAACTTCCTGGCCGAAGTTGTCCCTCAAGAATTCTATCTTCAGGAACTTCGTTTTTTGTACCCGTTTCTTTTTTGAGAGGATTTGTGGACATTAAATTTATTCAAAAGCAGTGCTTGACAGAAAAATACTAATATGCTACTATTATAGCATAGTTCGTTATACGAAAAAAGGATTTATTGGAGAAATTGCTTTCGAGTCGAAGTTCAAAATTTTAAAAAATAAAAATCAAGTTGGAAATTTATTAATATCATAAAGATATTAATAAATTGAAACGAAGGTTTTTATTTGAAAATTTAGGACTGCAGACCGGAATGAATTTTTACAAGAAGTCCAATATAAAAAAAGTTATCTCTAGCCGTCTTTTTATTCTCCTCGACGCAAAGAGTCTCTAAGTAATGGGACAATTTATTTTGTCTTTTGGTTTTTTTTAGAGGACAATCTGGTTCTGACTTCGGTCTGTTACTGGGTTTATCCTTATTAAAACAATCTTACTTAAGCGCCACGCTTGATGTTATTACTTGGAGACTTGTTGTTTTGAGGAATTCCTAATAATTAGTATACGCTTGATTTAGTTTTTGACACCTTGCAAGGGTGTTTTTTTTGTTTTCAAAAAAACTAGTAGAATAAGGCTAAAATCCTATTAATGTAAGTCAGGGAAGTAACCAAAGCTGTCTGGAAGTTCAAATGAGAGATCAACTACTCGTTCAAGTTCTTCAAAAGAAGTCATTCCCTCGAACACTTTTTTTATACCATCTTGTCCAAGTGAGAGTATATTTTGTGGCACTGCCGCTTCGGCTACTTCTTTGTCACTTGGGTTCATGGTGACGACTTGTGCCACTGCGTTATCAATAAGTATTGCTTCGTAGATACCGATTCTTCCTTTATACCCAGTGTGATTACAATTCTCACATCCAGAGGCAATGTGCCACGTATCTTTTTCTGGGATCACCTCACCTTTTATTTTTATTTTTTCTTTTATGAGGCGTACCACTTCTTTTAACTTTTCAGGGATGGGCACTTCCTTTTTACATTCATTACAAAGTCTCCTAAGTAGTCTCTGTGCAATTGCGACATTAATACCTGAAGTTAAAATTTTTGGATTGATACCAAGGTCAATAAGTCGAGGGAACGCACCAGCTGCATTATTAGTGTGAAGTGTTGAGAATACTAAGTGGCCTGTCAGTGCTGCGTGTACTGCGATTTCTGCTGTTTCGTTATCTCTAATTTCTCCCACCATGATCACATCAGGGTCTTGTCGTAGGGTTGAGCGAAGTCCTGAGGCAAAGGTGTATCCTTTTTCTTGGTCTACTTGTGTTTGTACAATACCAGGAAGGTGATATTCAATCGGGTCTTCAATGGTAATAATTTTATTTTCAGTAGTCGAGACTCTTTTTAAAAAAGCATAAAGAGTTGTTGTCTTTCCACTTCCTGTTGGTCCTGTGGTAAGTATCATGCCGTTTGGTTTGTTTATTTCTCTAAAAAATATTGAAAGAAGTTTTGGTGGAATACCAAGTTCTTCAAGTGGCATGGCGATAGACTTCGGATTTAGAATTCTAAGTACAATACTCTCTCCGTATGCTCCGGGAAGGGTAGAGGTTCGAACTTCGATATTGTCATCATATATTTTGATACTAAAACGTCCGTCTTGAGAGTTTTCTTTTATGTTTAGTTTTAGTCCGGAGAGAAGTTTGACGCGAGAAAGTAAAAGGTTGTAGGTTTCTTTGTCAAAATGAAGTACGTCAATTAGTACACCATCCAGACGATATCTAAGGACACAGTAAGATTCTTCAGGCTCAATATGGATGTCGGATGCTTTGGTTGAGAGAGACCCTGCTACAATAATCGCAAGAATTTTTGATACACGATATACTTTTTTTTCTGTGATGTTGTCCCCGATAAGTTTTTTTATGTCAGCAACAGATTCTACTTTAGAAAGAAAATCTTGAATTTCACTGTTTGAAATATCTAGTGTCCCAGACTTACTTTCCATGGCAAAAGAAATGTCTTTGTATCTATCCCATGCTTTCTCAAGGCTTTGAAGAGATACCATATATACCTCAGGGAGGTAACCTGCTTCTTTTAGTTTATCGAGTGATTCTATGGCTTTAGGACTTTTAGGAGCTCTTACTGCAACGAGTATTCTTTTACCGATTAGTTTAAATCCCGCGACTTCATTCGCCTGCGCCTCTGCTTCGTTTATAAGCCTAAGTGCGTCACTTGAAATTGAAATACCTGAGAGGTCTATGTATTTTACTCCGTAACGAGCAGATAAAATTCGCGCTGAGTCTTCTTCTTCTTTTTGCTGAAGCTCCTTTACGTGCGTATTTTGTTTTTCATCATCGAAGGTTCTCATATATATAGTATATAGGTAATAAGTAAGATAGTTAAGATAGTTTAGATGAAAGGGGCTTTTATTTTGAAGAAAGTAAAAATATTTATTGCGAGTCTTAAGTAGGTGGACAAAATAAGGTGTGTGTGTTTTTATACAGTTCTATGCGAATCCTGTTAATTACCTTTTGCGCTGTTCTTTCAGCTTGCACAACAAACCAACCCATCACCCCAAACTATCCTCCAGGGGTCAAAGATGCCCCAAAGGCATTGGTGGACGACGAAGGTCGTCCAGCTCGGCTACTCGAGTCATTTTCGAGCGACTCCATTGCTATCATGTTCGCGGGAACTGACAGTTGGAAAATCGTCTCAAAAACGGCTCCGATCAACGTTCCGATTAAACAGATCAGGGAATTGACCGAGTTTGGGACGGCATACTATGCCGTAAAAAACGGAAACTTCTGGGTTGTGTTCAAGAAAAGCTAGTTCTCTTCATGAGAGGACACACGGGAGCTCTTAACAGGCACCCGATTTTAATAAAGAAACATCTTTTATTTTGTGTAAATAGGGGTATTGACAAGTAAGGTGTATATGGTATATAATATATACACTAAAAATATAAACAAATATATGCAATTTATTAAACAAAAAATTCAATCGGTCATTGTCTCTTGTGGTCTTGCACTACTTTTGATTTCTCCTGTAGGTGTTTTTGCTGATTCAGTTGATTACGACTACAATGTCGGAAATTCTTATGACTATAGTTACGACTACAATGTAGGAAACTCTTATAACTATGACTATGGTGTAAGCAACTCTTATGACTATAACTACGACTACGGTGTAGGTAACTCTTATGATTATAACTACGACTTTGATGTCGGGAATTCTTACTCAGATTACGATTACGACTTTGATGTCGGAAACTCTTATAGTTACTCAACACCTTCTTACGAAGCGCCTGTCTACCACGCTCCTGTATACACCGCACCGAGCTACAGCACTCCTGATTATGACATAGTAGATAACTTTGTAGACTATTACACTCCACAATACCAAGCGCCTTCATATAGTGCACCTCAATATCAAGCGCCAATATATTCTTCTAACCAAGGATATAGTCCGAGCTATTTAGCTGATTTTGGATCAGGGTGTTATAGATCAAACTGTGTAGACAGAGAAACTAATAACCCACCACGAGAAGAAGAGAACTTTTCCGTGTCATGTTTTGCAACTGACAGTAGAGTAAAGATTGGAGAAACTGCATCTTTCCGAGCTGAAGTTTCTGGAGGAAAGGGAAGTAAGACATACTCATGGAGTGGGATTGCAAGTGGTTCTGGACAATCAGTTACTTCTTCAAAACTCACATCTGCTGGCACTAAGTCTGCAACAGTAACTGTAAAATCTGGTAATCTCACGAGAACAGCTAACTGTTCTGTAACAGTAGAAGACTTTGAACCACTTGAAGTTTCTTGTATCGCTAACCCTACACGAGCGGAGGTAGATGACTCTGTAAGCTTCGTTGCAACTGCCCGAGGTGGAAACGGAAATTATACATACTCATGGAGTGGTGAGGTTACTGGTACTAGTAAAGTAGAAACAGAGACTTTTACTTCTAAAGGAACAAAAACAGGAGTTATCACGGTAAAATCTGGAACAAAAACAGAAACAGCTTCATGTTCAGTAACTATTATCGAAGACGAAAGTGACCTTGGTGGTACTTGTGTTGTATCTCCAGAAAATCCTATTGAAGATAAAGACACTGTAACTTGGAGAGCAAGTGCTACAGGTGGAAACGGAAACTATACTTACGAATGGCATGGAGATATTACTGGCTCAGGATCGATTGTTAGAAAGGAATACAGTACTGATGGTACAAAGACCGCTACTGTAAAAATAACTTCAGATGGAAAAACTATTGAACGAACTTGTAGTGTCTATGTAAAGTCAGAAGACGATGATGAAGAAAACGATGATGATGTAAAAGCAACTTGTGAAGTATCTCCTTCAGTTGTTCGAGTTGGAGAAACTGTCTCTTTCAGAGGTGAAGGCGATGGTGGAGATGGAGACTTTGAATACCGATGGAGTGGAGATATTTCAAGTTCATCTCGAACTGTGGAGAGAAGCTTCAGTACCACTGGTACAAAAGAAGTAACACTAAGGGTTACTTCAGATGGAAAATCTGATACTGATGACTGTACAGTAAATGTCCGAGTTGTTGGTGGATCAAGTGTAACTCTTCTTTCAAATGGAGGAGACACAGGAACACTTTCTTCTGGAGTATTCTTAAGTGAAATTCCATATACTGGAGCAAGTTCAGGAACAAAAATTGCACTCTTTATCTTAGGTCTAGCACTATGGAGTGCGGTGATTGCCCACATTCTTATCAAGAAGCGAGCTCGAAAACATGGTGTGTCTTACAAACAAGCACAAAGTGATATCGTGGCAGACTTTAAGAGACAGAATATGCTAAAAAAAGGAATAACAGCGTAGTTTGTTAGGAAGATAGAGTAGATAGTTAGATAAAAAATAAGAAAATAGCCCCTCCGCCTTAGGCGGAGGGGCTATTGACATTTATATATAAACTATGATATAATACTACTAATTCAGTTCATTGATAATTTGTTTTTTACCACAGGGGTACTAGTTGTTTGATTTATCAAACAATGTCGACCACAAAATTTGTTGGTAAAGCTAGCGCAAAAAGGTGCTTTATATAAGCATTTGAGTCACCTTTTTGCGCTAGCACAACAATCTAGCTAGGCCCAAAGGGTACAGTTTGGGGACTATCCTCATTCCGCGCAATACAGAAAAACCAAAAACACCGGGCATAGCCCACAAACAACCATGAAACTAAACATCCGGAACAACATTCCAACAGCACCAGCATTGTCCAATACGCCAACCGCCACCGAGACTGCATTGCAGGCCCGGGTCACTGCTCTCGAGCAGGTCCAAACCGAAATCACCACTCAAGCCGAACGCGGCTGGGGTCGTGGGCCAGGCTGGGTCCTTCTCGGGTTCATGATCCTATTCCTTGCTGGCACCGGCATCTTCCTCACAGCCTGGCTGAAAAGCCCAGACTCGAAGGAACTCTCTACCTTGAAGGCCAGTGCTGCCAACGCCGAAGTCGCCGCCGACAAGGCGCGCGTGGAAGCAGGCAAAGCGAACAGCGAACTTCTCACGAAGGACGCCCAATTGAGTGCCGCAAAAACCGAGGCAGACAAAGCCAAACAGGAGAGCGCGAAAGCGATCGCCGACAAGGTGAATGCCGAAAAAGCAGCCACCGAAGCAAAAACCGCCGCCGACAAAGCCACCGAGGAGCTCACCGCTCTGAAGAAGGCCAAGTCAGACGCGGACGCGAAAGCGATCGCCGATGCAGCTGCTGCTGAAAAAGCAGCTATGCTTGCGAAACTGGCTGAGTTGGCAAAAAAACTTGAGGAAAAGGCAGCGATGCCAACACATCCTCAGTTCAGTCCGGCTCCGGTGACATCCCCTTCAACAGGGTCGCAACCTGCTCCGGTTCAGGCTTCGGGCGACAAGCGAGTGGCTGGGCACAATCCAGCCACTGCTCGGAAGGCAGTGGAGAATATCATTGCTGAGCTTAAGCGTCGCAATACACCGCAGGCAGATCGTTCAGTTGGGCTTTTCACAGCCCTGCTCAACGGCTCCTTCGATGAGAAGGAACGTAAGGCCTTGGAGGCCTACGCCGCCCAAGCACAAGAGGCAAATGACGCCAAAGCGGTCCGTGACCTGATTGCTGCGGCAACACCGCCGGCTAAGCCAGGCAACTAAATTCCCTTGCGGGACTTGCTTTGGTTGGTGGAACTATCAAAGCAACGGTAAAAACAAATTCCAAAAAACGCAGCGGGACCATTCTTATGGGACCGCTGCTTTCTTTTATATATTGAGTTGATTTTAATAAACAACCCTATTTTGTTACTATGTAGGTATGAAACAGATTTCAAAAAGCTTAGAAGAGACAGAAGTGCTTGCTACAAAGTTTTTGCGAAAATTACAGCTTTTGGCAGATGAGGAAAAAGCTACCACTCTTTTGCTCAAAGGAGATTTAGGTGCAGGTAAAACCGCCTTTACAAAACTTCTCGCAAAACATCTTGGAGTAAAAGACGAAGTGACTAGTCCTACATTTGTTATCATGAAAAAATATCAAACATGGAATCCATTTTTTGAAAGCTTGGTTCATGTAGATGCGTATAGAATAGAAGACCAGAAAGAACTTGAGGTCATAAAATTTAAGGAAGTATTTGAAAAACCAAAGGCACTGGTAGTCATTGAATGGCCAGAAAAAATAGGAAAAACACCAGAGGATGCATTTGTTGTTGATTTTTCTTTTCTTGACGATACTACAAGAGAAATAGTTTTTCCTTTCGAAATATAATTATGGCAAAAAAATTAACCGAAGAAAAAGTAAAACGACTCGTGCTTCTTGATTCGCACGCGATATTGCATCGCGCGTACCACGCACTGCCGCC
>JANMMK010000049.1:0-6236 GCA_031373235.1 bacterium
GCCTTTTTATTATTTTCTTACTTTATTTTATAAGTCACTGAAACCGAGACAGTAACTTTATTTTCACCTTTTGGTAGTTGTGGAATTTGATTTGAAACCCCTCCACCCATTCCTTTCTCCATCATAGTATCACTTCGGGCACTATACATTGGATAGTCGTTAGTATTCTCATAGAAACTAGTTATATCATCAAGGTCAACACCAAGATCCTTTGCTAGGATCTCTGCTTTCTCTTTTGCATCTTCAATTGCAAGTTTTCGTGCTTCCGCCTTAAGTACTTCTTCATCATCAACAACAAACTGTAGTTCACTGATATTCGCTGCTCCCCGCTCCCCAACTCCAGTAAGTAGTTCACCAGCTTTTTCTACATTTCGTACCTTAACCTCAACACGATTTGAAATAGTATAACCAACAATAATATTCTTGCCATTCACACATCCGTACGCAGTCTTAGGACTACAAGTATATTCATACTTTGGACCAGCGTTGTAAGAAAGAGTCTTAATGTCTTTCTCATCTACACCGTTTTCCTTTAAGTAAGCAATAGTCTTGTTTCCTTTTTCAATAGCTTTCTTTTGTGCCTCTGGAAGAGTTGGAGCTTCCTCATCAATAGAGAAAGAGAAGTTTGCAATATCCGCAACCGCAAACGCTTCACCTTTTCCAGTAACTGTAATGACATTGTAAGGAATTTCATTATCCAATGAATCATACTTTAAAAACTCACTGATCGTCTTAGCGCCCAAGAATACGCAAAGAAGAAACAGTGTGGCAACGAGAGCTTTCTTGACTTGTTCTGACTGTAATATATTTGTATCCATAATATTTAATAAAAACTAGTAACAACAGCATTATACACCCTATTCTTTTTTATAAAAAATCACCGAAGATACTTCGGTGTAGCTATCTCAAATACTAGTAAATCCCATTGGGATCCTGATTATTAAGGACAGCGGTGATGTATGCATCCTTTCGACGTTCTCGACGCCGACTCACTTCGTCCGGAGAAAGACCAGGACCATCTTGTGTTTCGAGACCGTCTAGATGTCGCTCCAAAAGTCCTTGGTCGATATGAAGACCGGGGTCAGAAACAAAGTAATGACCTCTCCTAGTTCTTTTTTTTTGTTTATCCATAGTATTTTGTTGTTTGAAACAGTAAAGATCTATCGACTTCTTTGCCGACATCTGTGCCCGTTGTTGGGCGCAGATTCCGAAAAAGAAAAACCCGCAATACATTGCGGGTTTAAAAAATAATTACAATCTTAATAACCCGCTTTATAAAAAGAAGTTAAAGAAAAAGAATGTATTGAGTTGTGTGTTTTTATATTTCATTTTTTGACAACAAAGTCGTGACTGGATGTTGTATAAAATCGACCTCGACAACGCGAGGTCAAAAAGACCCAAATGCTACAAAGCGAAAATTAGATCGAATGGGAATTCCAAGACGCCTATAAGTCATCCGCTTGAGGTCACCTGAGACCCAAAGTATTTGGTCTCGATTTATAATATTAGGAAGATACCTTGTAATCAAACAACTAAGAAGATCATCTAGGTTTGAACAATCTCCTTTAATGGAAGTGTCTCCTACAAGAAATTCCACATAGAACCTCCCCACCCTTTTTTCTGCTATAAGATTTCGAATCATAAAATGTGCTTAATCGTTTTCTTTGCCGACATCTGTGCCCGTTGTTGGGCACAGATTCCGAAAAAGAAAAACCCCGCTTGTGGCGGGGTTTTTGAGGTATTTTTATACAACAAAATTACTCCGCCAGACGGGTTTCAAAGAAAAATGCAAAATAATAATTTTTTGTATACATAAGATATTAATATACTAGCCTGCTTTGTAATAAAGTCAAATAAGATAACACCACTAAAGATTGTTTTTGATTTAAATTAACTACTTAGTAATTTTACTAAGCTTCGAACTAAGATTTTTTCAGTATCGTATACACAACCCTTTATATCTTCAACCATCAACAATTGAAGATCCGTGCAGGCAAGAAGTATTCTGGTAACACCTTTTTTCCTAAGTCTTTGAGAAATGCTACTTAAAATTTCTTGACCTTCTGTTATACTTTCGCCCCCCGCCAACTTTTTTATCAAATCATCTAGAGTAGATTGATCACTTTGATCGGGTAGATAAACTTGAATATTTTTTTGTTCTAAAGGAATTTGATATAAGCATGATTGAAGAGTTGGAGTGGTAGCAAGTATCCCTATCTGAGTGGTATTTTTCTTCAAAAGAAAAGTTACAGTTTCTTCTATGATACTTAAAACTGGAATAGAAACAGCACTGCGTACTTCATTAATTAGTATATGTACTGAATTACATGGAATAACAATAAAGTCAGCACCGCCCTTTTCCAAAATTTTTGCTCCCTCTATAAGCAATGTTCTATACTGCTCTATACCCTTACCTGTTGTAATGAATCTTTTTTCAATTTCATATGACAAAGGAATATTCCACATCAATATTGGTGGTCTTTCAGTCATGCCAGATTTTTTAAAAAGTGATACTACATCAAGATAGAAACGAGCGCTTGTTTGCGGTCCTAAACCTCCAAGAATTCCTAATATTTTCATAATTTTTTAATTTAATGGGTTTGTAATAATTTTTATAAATCCTCCAGCCTTGCGGTTTTCACCGCAAGGCTGGATTTCTAATTTGCACTAACTGGAAGCAGAAAGCAGGTCTACCAACTGCTGACAACCCCGGAATACTTCGTCATGCACCTTGGACGGTGAAAGCGCATTCCACAAAGTGACGATTGACCCAATGTGTGAACACATCCGATCGCGCATCTTGGGTTCTCCACCACTCAAGTACTCCGACACAGAAAACCCTTGCTTTAGCAGAATACGCGGCACAGAAGCTGTCGCTATATAAGGAGGGGCATTGGGTCGTTTACCATCCATAGTTTTCCCGCTTCCCGTATATGCAAACCTCACCAGAGAACTGGGATTTTTCTCCAGAAAAGCCTTGTCAAATACACGCTCATCATGAGCATCTTTTGTTGGGTCCGTCAGCCACCCAAGCTTGAGGCGTAAATGCTCACGCTGCTCGAACCACATAACATCTGCTGTCTGTCGACAGACATATTCATTAGTGATTTCTGGGAATGCACGACAATCCGTAAGAATTTCCCGAAAAGCTTCGTGCGTACTTAATTCAGAGGCCCTAACCACCTGCAAAGGCATGCCGACCATAGCCCCCGCTTTTGTGATGATTTCTCGGTACTCAATCTCCAGTTCTCTTATCCGCTCAACTTCTTCAGGCCGACTATCAATGGCATGTTGGTCCGCAACGAGTACAACGACTTTTTTCAAATCACCGGCTCGCCTTAGCCATTCAGCAGTCAGAATCATGCCAAGACAATCAAACGGAAGCCCCACTGACAATTCCGTTCTTGCAGTCAATCCGACTCCGAAATAGAGCGCCCCTTGTCGGTTTGCCCATTCACTCCTTTCACAAGTGCTCCAGATTGGGGGAGTTTCGTTGATTTTTTTCATGGTGTTTTTTTTGGTTTTTGTGTGCAGCAAGTTGTTTGCCACAGCGCAGAAAATCAGAAAAAATATCCGACACTCTGCGCTGTGGCAATTACCAATTAGTTTCAAAGAACAAAAATCCCGCCTTTGAGGCGGGGTAGTTAGGTTTTTTATATATGAAAAAGCACAACTATCCCGTCTCAATTAAAGATAGGTATTAGTAATATTTATTTATTTTTTTTGATTTAAGTTCCATGTTTTTATACAAAAAAAGCCCCGATATTCTCGGGGCTTTTTTTGTATTTTTTTATTTAAGAAATAAATATTTACGACAAAATTAATAGCCCCGATGTCTCAGATCTATAATAATATGCGTATGTATTTTTTACTGAATTTAAGCAAGTCATATTTAGGATATTAATCTACTCAGTAATAAAGTCAAGGGCGCTAGTCTCGCCACTGTATTTTCTTCTCATCTCGAATCGCACACACCCTCCCCTGAAATTCCGCCCTTCCTGAACCATCTTTATATGCATAATAATGATCTGGATTTTTTTCTGCATATCTCTGATGATATTCTTCGGCTCTGTAAAAAGTTTGTTCTGGCAAAATTTTTACAGAGACTCTTTTGTCGTAGATACCACTCTCTTCCAACTCTTTAAAAAGACTCTCCGCGATAAACCTTTCTTCTTCTGTCTTGTAAAAAATAGCTGTCTGGTAACTCTCTCCTCTGTCAAAAAACTGTCCATCTGCGTCTGTTGGGTCGATATGATCTAAAAAAAACTGGCATAATTTTTTGAAATTAACTTTTGTATCGTCGAAAGACACCAGAACGGCTTCCTTGTACCCTTTGTGATTTCTATACGAAGGATTTCCTCCTGCTTCTCCAACATAGCCAGACACAACATCAACAACACCACTTACTTCTCGTAAGTCATGCTCGACACACCAGAAGCAACCACCGGCAAAAGCAACTTGTTTCATGACCATGTTTAATGTACAGGATTAATTTTTGGCAAAGAAATATAAAAGGTTGTCCCCTTCCCTTCAGTAGACTCGAACCATATTTTTCCATTATGTTTTTCTACTATCAGTTTTGAAAAATACATGCCAAGTCCGGTCCCTGAAATATGTACCCTCCTTGCGTTATCTGCTCTAAAAAACTTCTGAAAAATACCTCCGGTATTACTTGATGGAATACCAATACCAGCATCTTTGATATAGAGAGTGTGCATAGTATTTCCGTCTATATATCCAAGACGAATTTGTGACTTATCATAAGAATACTTGATAGCGTTTCCAATAACATTACTAAACACCCTTCCAACCTTACCTCCGTCACAAGACACAAATGCTCTCTCTGGAAAATTACCTTCGTAAGTCAACATGACACCCTTCTTTAGAAATTGATCTCTCAGATCTGTAATAACACTTTTTACAATATCAATGAGGTTATGATCCTGTTTCATTAAATTTACTTCTGAGTCTTGTTCTATCTTGGCAACATCAAGAAAATCTTCTATGAGATCAGCAAACTCATTCGAAGAAACAAATAACTCACTCGCAAATGCCATCTGCTCTGCAGAAATTTTTCCTACATCCTGATCAATAAACATTTTTAGACCTGATTTCATCTTCGTAACATATCCGCGGATCTCGTGAGACATAAAAGAAGAAAATTCCATTTTTATATAATTGAGCTCTTTCACGTACTTACTACTTCTAAACCGATAGTTCATAAACAAAAACAACGCAAACGAAAGGGATACCATGAACGGAACAGCGACACCGAGGGCTATTTGTTTATAAAAATGCTCTGCAGAAACATCAATACCGATCATGGCAATAGGTGCATTGGTATTCGGATGAAAAATAGGTGCAAAAGCAGTGACCCATGTTCCCCATCTATCAGCAATAGGACCTTCCGCAAAAGGGATACCATTTTTAAAATTTGTTATCTGTGTAATATTCGTCTCTTCATAAATTTGTCCTGGTGGAGAATAGTCTGGGGAATTTACCGGCTCAGAATCAGCGTAAAAAAATAGTTTTTGTCTCTCGGATTTAAAACCTACCAAATACACAAACCGTGCGTCAGGATTTGAATCCTTTAGAAGCATCAATTTGTCTTTTATATACTTGTAGTCAGCACTGGTTACATCAGTTTCAACTCCTTTTAATTTTAAAAGCGGAGTCCTATGAAGCACCCTTGCAACATTCTTCATTCGCACTACCAAGGACTCTTTTTCACTCTCTGCTATTCTGATCGCCACTAACAACATCAGAAAAAAACCAACAACTAATACAATGGAAATTTGTATATATAGACTGCTTTTAGTTGGTGAAGAGGTTTTTGACATTATTAATTTAATTATAACAAAAAAAACACAATGTGTTATCTACTCATGGTGATACTTACTTCCTTTCAAAACAGAATATGATCGGTATAGGGCCTCGATAAGCACCAGTCTTGCAAGTTCGTGTGGAAAAGTAAGTTTTGAAAGGGCTATAGTTATGTTTGCACAGAGTTTTACCTGATCAGAAACTCCGTATGCTCCACCAATAATGAAATGTACATCTCTCACGGCTTCGATTTCCTTTTTCTCCAACAATATTGCCAACTCTTTTGTAGTAAGCTCCTTTCCTCTTTCATCAAGCAACACAACAAATGCCCCCTCCACTACTTTTTCTAAAATTTTTTCTCCTTCTTCTTTTTTATTCTTTTCAATATCACTATCTCCATAAGAAGACGGTTT
>JANMMK010000059.1:0-4555 GCA_031373235.1 bacterium
TAGAAAATATTTATTTCTTTTGATCTTTGGCTAAAATCTCCTCCAAAGGCCGTGGACTTATCTGAACTACCCCAAGATTTCCAGCCATTGTATGAGTTTGACATAAAACAAATATACTTTATAGTCAAATATAAAATAAAAATGAACAGACCACTTTGGATACCGGACAGAAGAGAAATAGCTGTTTTTCTTGAACTACATGGACACAAGGACATCGAAGGATGTGATCATCACTTTTGGAATCAAAGCGGAGGCGAAGAAGGTGGCATGCTCACAGATCAAGATGCACTTGCACTACTAGCAACCATATGCGAAAAACTTCCTAATAATCCTGACGCAGTCAAACTTCATAGCAAGTTCCTTTCCTGAGTTCTTTCTTAAAAACCCCTTACATTATTGTAAGGGGGATTTTTTATTAAAAAATAGTCTGTAATTTGACAACCACTAAATTTGAAGGTACTGTAAAAATGAACCCTCGTACGAAGATGTTTGGATAAACTAACCATCTGGATGACGAGCTCAAGCTACTAAATGAACCTTGCTAACACACTAACAACTCTCTTCTGCCTCATGTAGGCAGGAGTGACGTACTGGATCTTTCAGATGACCTGGTACACAAAGATCGGCACACGCAAGCCGATCAAAAACCTAGACTGGGGAGTGTCCATTCTAATGCTCCCACTCTGTTCTAGCCCTCCTTGGCACGTGGTCCATTATGCTGGACTCTGATTGGACAAACCCAATTCAACTCATGCCAAAGGTAGTGGGAATGAGTGTTTGGGCAACACTCTTATTCTCGTTTGTGAAATGGTTTCGAGCACCAGACCCAATGGAAGTAACATTGGATTGTTTCCTGAGACGCCAATGGCCAGAGGCAAGGAGCTTGCTGGCAAGTGAATACAAAGAGCACATTGGAGATGACCCTGAGCTTAACGAACTATTCAACGAAGGAAATGCGCTCTTAATTCCTAACGCAAGCCTCACAGCGTTATATTTTGTGTTCACTGACTACCTTGTGTCGATTGGACATATGGTTAAGCGAAAAGATCCGTTGAACGTTTTGAAGTTAGGACAGTGGAGCTCTTTAAGTTTTTGGAGCGAAAATGACGGTGACAAGTTCACCCACATAATCCTGTATTCTGAGTTAACAGGAATCGCTACTTTCAACGAAAGCACAGTTCCAAACTGAAGAAACCCGCAGTGATGTGGGTTTCGATTTTTTTATATACTGAACACACAAGACCCGCCTTCCCCAACCCTAGACTTTCTCCTACTTACGTGATTTAATCACGGTAAATATATGTTTCTACTCGCACACATCGAAAAGTTCATTACGGAGAACCCAACAAAAGTCACCAAACCAGAGGAACTCCTCGCAAAAATCCGTGAGGAAAGTAAGCACAGAGATCCTGTCGGAAAGTTCGACTCGTGCCAAGCAGATGAGTGGCTTGGAGAAGAAGTTGCCCGGGATTTTTTCAATCTTGTTGAAACTAATCCGGTCTACCTGAAAATTAGTACGGATTGGGTGTGTTCTTCCTCTCGCCCTTAAGCTCCTCTGCTTAAGGCGATTTTTTATAATCTATTCCTCTCTTACCTTCCTTGAAAAATCTTTATCGTCCGCAAACTTCATTGCCTTTTCATTTATAAGATATTTCTTTCTTGATTCCTTATCCAAAGAGTCAGCCTTCAGTAACCCCACTTCAAACGCTAATATGTCTGAGTACTCCGGAAATAGTACTCTCATATCCCAAAAAGGAATCTTCTTTGGTGTGATTTCATTTACATGACTAACAATGTTTGAGGTACAAGTATTCCAAAGAGTGTTATAAAACTCAGGATGTTCTTTAAGTTTATTCACCCTATTTAACATACCAACAAAAAGTGCCTCCGCCTTTTCTTTGGTTGTATCTACTTCATACATATAGACATCATCTTTTCTAAAATTTGTCCGGAGTTTCACCAAGTCCTTTTCGTCTCCTATTACATACATGAGTTCGTACTTATTAAAAAGTCCCTTAATTGGATGATATGACTCCCCTACTTCTTTCCTCACTTCAACAGACACTGAAAGAAAATTATCATCTTCAAATTCAAAACTAAGAAAAGTATGTGCAGATCCGGGTATTCCCTCAAATGGTTCAACGAAATACCAAACTTTTTTTAATTTATTTATATCAAAAACATTGTCATAGTAAGAAGTTTCAAAGGTGCTTGTCGAAGTGTATGAGAAATTACGAATATTTTTAATATGTACGAGGTTGTTATCAAAAGATGCTTCCTGAAGAACTTGTTGATCAGGAGACCACTCTCTATCATTTGAAGCTTTAGTAAAAATTGATATAAGTGCAAAACAGAAAAAATACAAAACCACGACCAATGTAAAGAATTGGAACAGTCTTTTTATAATTTTTACTATAAATTTCATATTATCTCTTAAGCCACTCTTCTTCTTGTCTTACCAAAAAATCTTTTGGATCTAGTCCTTCCTTGAGAATTTCTTTTACTGCTCGTTCAAGACGAATACCTTGAGAGCCTTTCATATAGACAAGGTCTTTTGGTTTTATAAAAGTTTTTAAAAATTCACCCGCCTTCTTTGCATCATCAAACCAAAAGACCTTTTCTTCCCCAAGGAGTAATGTAGCTTCTGTTATCAAATCTTTCGCCCTAATACCAACACCCATAACTATTTGAGCAGACTTTGAAGCAATGACTCCTAGTCGCTTGTGTTCAGCGAGAGAATATTTTCCAAGCTCAAGCATATCTCCAAGTACAGCAATCTTTCTTCCCTCTGTTTCGACATCTCGAAGCGTATTTAGTCCTTCTTCCATAGCAACAGGGGAAGCATTGTATGTATCGTCAATAATCACCGCATCTTCCTTACCGTCTAAAATTCTCATTCTACCATTTGAAAGCTCATGATTTTTAAACGCATCAGCTCCTTTAAGTAAACTCAAATTTAAAGCATAGACAAGCGAAAGTGATGCAAGCACAGGATAAATATGTTGTTTACCAACACTTCCTACAATAGACACAGGAACACTATTTCCTTTGATATCTACCTTAAAAGAAATACCTGAAACTTTCCCGTCGGTATATATAAAAGAAGGAAAAGACGCTTTAACATCAGCGTCATTTTCTATTGCAAAAGAAACAACCCGAGCACTTGTTTCCTTTCTCATAAAATATACATCTTCGTCATCACGGTTTAGAATTACTACACCATCTTTTTTTACACCTTTTACCAACTCAGACTTCTCCTTAGCAACCTCAAGTGGAGACGAATAGAATTCAACATGCACCGGCACTTTACCAACCCTGGTAACAATAGATGCATCAGGGTGAATCCACTGCATGATTTTTTTTATTTCTCCCGGCCTATCAGCACCGATTTCTAACACCAAATATTCTGGATATTCTTTTTTAAAAACACAAAGTAAAAACCCTTTCCAAACATTAACTATCCAACCCTTTGGATCATTCCAGACATTTTGAAGCCCTAAAATAGTAAGTGGAATACCGATATCGCTATTAAAACTTTTTGCTGTTTTTCTAACATGAAAAAATGGTGACAAAGCTGTATAAAGAGCATCTTTGGTCGAAGTCTTTCCTACACTCCCCGTCACCGCAATTACTTTCGGGTTGTATTTCCTGAGAACTTTTTTTGATTCCAACGTCAATATGCTAACGACAATTTTTTTGAATATATTTTTCATGTTTATTTATTTTTGTTTTTGCTATCGATCAGGCGGAACTTCATAATAATTTATCAGAAACTTACTTAAATCCAAAAAAGGATCCGCGAGCGTATTTGCTGCAAACTCAACACCTTTTGGATATACAGTATACAGAAATACTAAAAATTGTGGGTTGTAAGCTGGAAAGTACCCGATAAACGAGTGGAGATAGCGATCATCGTGATATCCGCCCCCGTTTGCAATCTGAGCAGTCCCTGTCTTTGCGGCTACTGAATAATGAGGGTTTTTTGCTTTTCCGTTTAGAAGAGAGACGTCAACCACTTCAACCAACATCTTGGTAATCTCCTCAACACTTTCTTTTTTTAAAACCTGTTTGTTGGTTTTGGATTCTATGTTTTTATGAAAACCGTTCTTATAGTTGATACGTTTTACAATATGAGGATCAACAAGAACACCTCCGTTAGCAAGTGGTGTAAAAGCCCTTACTGTTGAAATAGGGGTGAGCGCAATCCCCTGTCCAAAAGATGCAGTGATATACTCAATCATTCGAGGACTATTAAGATTTGAAACCAAATTTTGAGCTTCGTTTGGTAAATCAATATTAGTCCGCTCTCCAAGACCGAAACTCAGCATGTATTCACGAAACTTATCTTTTCCCATCTTGGAAACGACAAAGGCCATTCCGGTATTAAGCGACTTACTGAGCACCGTTTGCATGTCTATAACTCCTCTACCTTTTTTATCAAAGTTATACACTGTTTCAGTATCAAAAGAAACTGAACCTTTATCATTGTAGGTGGTTTTGCTAGTTACCGCACCACTATCAATTCCCGCTGCCATAGTGAGTGGTTTTATAATAG
>JANMMK010000065.1:0-6036 GCA_031373235.1 bacterium
ATGATTCAGCCAAAAACTCAGCAGCTTCTTTTAGTTCTGGAAGGTTTGAGGTGCTTATAGAAAATTCAAGAAGTAACGTGCCTGTTTTAGTTTTCTTCGAGTAGATACCTTCGTTGTTTAGTGCCCAGCCAGCTTTTTCAAGGATTTGTTTTGCTAGCTCGATTCGTTCTTCGGGAGTTTTTTGTTCACCTGATACATTTTCTAAAGATGAAAGGGAAGGTGGTAAGGGGCCCTTTGCTACCGCACCAAATCCGTAGAGTACTTTGTCGATAAGTGCTTGTCTGTCAATTGCAACATCAAGTGCAACTCGAACTTCTTTTTCTGCAAGTATTGGAGATTCGTTTTGATTGAAAAAAGCGGCAAAAATTCTTGGGAGAGGAGTATGAAGGACTTCGATGTCATCTCTTTTCAACCCCGATGCTTTTTCTGGAGACGGTGAACTCATAAAATCTATGTCCTTTTTTTCAAGTGCTTCGATGATTTTTTCAGGGGTATAGAATTTAATATAGAAGTCTTCTATGTATGCTCTACCAAGTGTGTATGTTTCAAATGGTACAAGGTGATAGTATTCAGGTAATCCTGATGCGTCTCTTTTTATTTCTTTGATTTTGTACGGTCCAGAACCGATAGGTTCAAAGTTAAGTTGGCTAAACAAAAAAGCATCACTATCAACGGTACCCCAAATATGTTGTGGAAGTATGCCGAGAGTTAGATTTTCCAAAAATGGTGCATAAGGTTTTTTTAGAGTAAATTCTATTTGTGAACTACTGAGGACTTTTACTGAAACCCCCTCCCAATTCGCGGCTTTTGGACTTTTAAGAATAGGGTCGAGAGCTTTTTTGATCGTGAATTCTACATCGTATGCAGTTACCGGTGTTTCGTCATGAAAGTAGATCTCATTCTTTAGTGTTACGGTATAAGTAAGTCCATCTTCAGAGATCGATACTCCTTCTGCTAAATCAGGAGTGATACTTCCCTGAGATTCTGCTTTAAAGAGTCCTGAATAAATAAGCTCTGAAAGATCTCGTCCTGCATCAGTAACCGGAAGTAGAGGGTTGATGTACCTTGGAAACCCAACGACACCTTCTCTTACGACGCCTCCTGAAACAGGGACCTCAACTCCAAATGAGTCACTTAGTTTTCCGAGGAGTACTAAGCTTGAAATAGTGGTAATAAGTATAATAGTAAAAAAGGCAGTTTTTTCTACAATTCCCATTTTTTCGATAAGTACAAAAAACTCTGTTTTTGTAGGAAGATGAAGGAGTTCTCTAATACGAGAAAGAAATGATCTCATGATATAACTTTTGGTTTTATTATTTAACTAGAAGTGCTGTAATAGCAGAAAGTACAAAAAGTATCGCAACTACAACAGTAAAAATGAAGATAAATTTCTCTCCACCTCTTCTTGTCCGTGTATTCGCTGCTGAATCAGCTTGTCCGAATGCTCCACCAGCACTTGCATCGCTGTGTTGAAGAAGTACAAGTATAACAAGTATGACTGATAGGGTTATTTGAACGTAAGGTAGTAATGACATAATTCTTTTCTAGTTAGTTTCTATAAATTCCTTTTTTTTCTTTTTTACAAACACAAAGTGCCGTGTAGTAAGAATCAAGGAGGATAATAATATAAGTATACTAGCACGAGGGGTTAATATATTCAAGTTTTGAGGAAAAATAGAAAAGCCCGCGACCTTTGGTCGCGGGCTTTGACATTCCTTTTATATATAGGTAGTTTTATTATCAGGGTCGGTTCTTCGACACTAAGCTATACGCAAGGCTTCAACAAATTGCGATTTCAGATACACAAACACTAGTATGAACACAGAACATGAATGGCGTCAGATTTTTACTGATGCTGGGGCCTTTTGGCTCTATCAAGGTGATCCATGTAAGGATCGTCCACACGTTAAACTCCATGCAGGGAATTGCTCCAACGGATTCTTTAACGGGGGTCGTGTTATCGAGAGGCCAGTAGTACTTCATAGCGTCGCGCAACAATTTGTTGATATGCTCGGGGTACAAGGGGTTAATGACCTGAGTGAGATCAGTAGGGTTGTTGGTCCAGCCGTCGGGGCGATACCAATTGCTCAAAGTATTGCATTCGTGATCGCGATGGAGTATTTACGCCCAGAGTCTAAACAAACTCGTCCGAGTCAAATTCTCTCGGGTTTTACGGAAAAAAACGAAGAGGGGAGACAAAAACTCAAACGCTTCGATGTGAAAAAAGGCGACAGGGTTTTGGTTTGTGAAGACACGGTCACGACAGGTGACAGTGTCGGACAGACTATTCAATGCATTGAATCTGCGGGGGGAGTTGTTCTTCCGTATGTCCTTTGTCTATGTAATCGTTCTGGACAGACCGAGATCGGGGGACGTAAAATTATTTCCATTATTGCTCCGGACATCAAATCTTGGGAGCCACACAACTGTCCTTACTGCCAAGTGGGGAGCAAGTTACTTTACCCTGCAAAAGATCATTGGGCGGAACTGACAGCGGGTGAAGGAGGTGGCAAGTGAAACCTCTTACACCAGCACAGCGACTCATCGTCGCGGCCGACTTCGACGGAGCGCCTGACGAGGTGTTGGCCGATGTGGTCAATTTTGCTATGAAGCTTCAGGGCACGGGCGTTGTTTTGAAAGTGAATTCTGCTCTTCGTGGAAATTACAGCTTGATTACAACACTTCGTGATCTGGGCCTTTCAATATTCGCGGATCTCAAGGTATACGATATCTCGAACACCTTGAGAACTGATGGAGAGCGATTGGCTTTTTATGCCCCGGACATGGTCACGGTTGCTTGTGTTTCAGGTAAAAAATCAATCTCCGCTCTGGTTCAAGCAATGCCAGAAACTGAAGTTCTTGGTGTGACAGTCCTTACGAGTCTCGATTCGAGTGAGGTGGAGGCGATGCACGGAGGTCTATCTTTGAATGCGGTTGTCGGCAATCTTGCCGAGATCGCGGTCAAAGCAGGAGTCGGTGGTCTTATTTGCTCTGGTCACGAAGCAGAGATGCTCCGAAAGACTCATGGTGATGGGATCACTTTGAACTGCCCAGGTATTCGTCCTTCGTTTGTTCAAGTCAAAAACGAAGATCAAAAACGAATGATGACCCCTGCGCAAGCAATTCGGGCTGGAGCTACTCGCATCGTGGTTGGGCGACCAATCACAGAGGCACCTGATCCGCTCGAGGCCGTGAGGCACATCATTGCCGAAATCGAAGAAGCTCTTGCAACCCTGAAATAGCTTGATGTCACAAACACAAACGCCGGAGAGAAATCTCTCGGCGATTTTTTTATGGTAAAATATTCTCATGATTCCTAAAATTTTATTTTTTATTTATACAATTCTTTGTATTGCACTTTCCTTTAATCCTTACGCTCGTGATGTGTGGTTTGCAGAAAATGCAACGGTTTGGGTGGTGGTAGGTTTTTTGCTCTACCTATATGTAAAAGGTATACGGTTTTCAAATACCGCATACATACTTATGAGTATATTTATTTTTATGCATACGGTTGGAGGTCACTATACTTTTGCCCGAGTGCCGTTTGATTGGTTTAATGACTTTTTTGGATTTGAAAGAAATATGTATGACAGGATAGCTCATTTTTCTGTGGGGTTTTATGCATTACCTATTTATGAATATCTTAAAGAAAAAAAGTTAATGGCAAACAAATTGCTTGGAGGACTTTTTGCATTGTTTACCATTGTCACAGTTGCAGCATTTTATGAACTTTTTGAATGGCAATACGCAGTTATGGGTGACCCAACTGCTGGGATAGAGGTACTCGGAAGTCAGGGTGATATCTGGGACGCACAGAAGGATATACTTTCGGATACACTAGGGGCACTTTTGGTACTTGGAGGAGTATGGTTAAGAAATAAATTTAAAAAGGTATGAGTATCTCAGAGTATGTAGGGATTTTTTCGGGCACCTTTCTCATTTTGGGTTATGTACCTTATATATATGAGGTAATTAAAAAGACAACAATTCCCAACAAAGCTAGTTGGTTTATTTGGTGTCTTTCTACGGTGACTATTTTTTTTGGGGTAAAAGAAACCGGCACACATGAGGCGATTTGGGTCCCGATTGCTGACGCTATTGGGTGTTCGGTGATTTTCGTTTTTGCACTTATCTGGGGTGTTGGCGGGTCTTCAAAAACAGATCGTATTTCCATACTATTTTCAGTACTCAGTTTGGTCATATGGTTTTATACAGGAAATGCACTTGTGGCACTTATCACCAACTTACTTATTTATGTTAGTGGGTACGTGCCGACAATTAAAAAATGTATCACTGATCCAAAAAGTGAAAGTTTGACCGCTTGGACATTATTTCTTGTAGGAGTTGTGCTAAACGTTGTGACGGTGGTTATCGGAAGCGACACTGGTTTTGCGGTATGGCTTTATCCTCTTGTATTACTTTTGACTGTCGGTACTTTGTATTTCTTTTTGGTTCGGAGGTTTTTTAAGCATCTTGCGTAATTCTTTTTTGTAAGTAGTGTTAGTGGTGACAACAAACCGTACCTTGAAAACCGACTATCTTGGTCGACTACTTTTGGTACATACTCAAAACACACACATGAAAAAACAATCGCAATCGGGCCAGCTTATTCGTGCTGGCAAAACTAAAAACATCTTCGCCACGGGACAAGAGGGTCTTGTTCTCATTCACACCCGCGACACTGTTACGGTTGGGGACGGAGAAAGGGTCTTCGATGTTCCAGGTCTTGGAATCATTCGTAATGAAATCTCTGCTTATTGCATGCGAGCTCTTACGGAGGCAGGTATCCGCACCTCTTTCAGAGGAAACTGTGCGGGCACGAGTATCACCTTTGCTGATTCTCTCGAGATGGTCCCTTTAGAGGTCGTCTTCAGGTTCTTTGCTGAAGGTTCATATCTGAAGCGCAACCCAGGAGCGAAGCAGGGAGAAGAGTTTCCTTCGGCGATCATTGAGTACTTCTACAAAGATGACGATAACCATGACCCTTTTGTAGTTCCTGATGGTGAGTTTCTTTCTTTCCATAAACCCAAAGAACCTGTATCTTCGATTTCTCGAGTCGGAGGTAGGTCTTCTTTCGGAGGGGTTTTTCCGAACCTTTCCTGGACTGCGAATGATTTTTTTGCTGGTATTGAGCAGACGACTCGCAATATTGCAATAGCTCTTCGAGCTAAGTTTGCCAAACAAGGACTGGTCTTGCTCGATGGTAAGTTTGAGTATGGTCTCAATTCAGATGGCTTCATTACACTTGGAGACTCTATTGATCCTGACAGTCTTCGGCTGAAAAACGCCGAAGGTACTCAGCTCGATAAACAGGTTCTCCGTGATGCGGTTGGTAGAGGAGAAACTGATTTTTCAAGCACCTTACTTGAGTTGAGTCGTCGCTACAGCGCCATCCTCGAAGCAGTCAAAAAGTTCTAGTCGGATTAGTCTCGTCTCACCAAACAAGCGTTTGGTGATTTTTTTTGTTTTAATTTCTTGCTATAATAATAAGGTAGATTAAAAATAAATTTTGAAATTATGTTAACTCCACTTTATATTATTCTCGGCGCTATACTTGTCGTTGTTCTTTGGCTTGTCGCTGCTTACAATCGCTTTATTCGTCTCGTCAACCAAGCAAAAGAAGCATGGAGTGATATTGAGGTTCAACTCAAGAGACGATATGACCTCATTCCAAATCTTATAAACACAGTCAAAGGATACGCCACTCACGAGCAAGCTACTTTTGATAAAGTAACTAGCGCCCGAACTACTGCTATCCAAGCAGGAAATCTTCATGATAAAGGAGAGGCGGAGAACATGCTTTCTGATGCGCTCAAAAGTGTTTTTGCGGTTGCAGAAGCTTATCCAGACCTTAAAGCGAACACAAATTTTCTAGAGCTCCAAAGAGAACTTTCTGATACAGAAAACAAGATTCAATCTTCAAGAAGATTTTATAACGCAAATGTAAGGGATCTTAATATTGCAGTGCAGTCTTTCCCAAACAATCTTATTGCTAAAGCGTTTTCTTTTGCTGAGATGGAGCTTTTTGACCTTCCA
>JANMMK010000003.1:0-1928 GCA_031373235.1 bacterium
AAAAGAAAAAACTTCCCATCATCTGCGGTGGTACAGGGTTTTATATTGACGCATTAGTCACTGGGATTATACTTCCTGAAGTAAAACCTAATAAAGAATTAAGAATGAAGATTCAAGCATTGAGTATAGAAAAACTATTTAAGATGCTTGAAAAACTAGACTCCGCTCGAGCGAAGACAATAGATAGGCATAATAAAGTAAGACTAATAAGAGCAATCGAAATAGCAAAAGCGCTTGGGAGCGTACCCGTCATAAGTAAAAAATCTCCTTTCAATGTGAAATATATTGGACTTGCCCTTCCACCTGAAAAATTAAAAGAAAGAATAAAAGTTCGCTTACTAAAAAGACTTTCTGGGATGATACGCGAAGTTAAACAACTTCATGACAACGGTGTTTCCTGGAAAAGACTAGAGTCGTTAGGGCTAGAATATAAATATCTTGCACTTTTTTTACAAAGTAAAATTTCTAAATCTGTAATGATTGAAATTATTCTTAGAGAGATTTGTCAGTATGCCAAAAGGCAAATGACATGGTTTAAGAGGAATGAAGAAATTTCTTGGAAAAAAGTATCTCTTAACTAAAGTGTAATTCTTTAATCATTTTTTCTCTTTCTTTCTTATTTAAAATAAAATCGTGATGTAAGTCGACTCTTCTATGATTAGAAATTGGTTTTAATATTTCAATAGTCTCTTTAGGACACCACTTATCATTATCACAGTAAATAAAGTCTATTTTATTCTTCTGAAAAAGCTTACCTGGGTTAAATTTGTACTTATCAAAATACATACACTGTCTTACACCAAATCTAAGACAAGCATTCAAGTCATTAATTGCTATTTCTTCTACATTTTTAATGTTTCTTAAAAGTATACCCTTCCACTTAGAGACTATCTCAACTAAAGGAAAAACAAGGTCAATAAGATAAGAAATTTTAATGAAATTAAGTAGTTTTATATTACTATATCCAATGTATGGAAATAATATAATTATTTTTTCTATTTTTTCTGGATATTTTTCTAATAGTCGCAATGCGAAGTAACTTCCAACAGAATGACCAATTATTGTTACTTTTTCAGAATTAGCAACTTCTAAAAATATCTTTTCATAGTGACTTCTCATCGCTTGGTCATACTCACTAGAATTTAATTTTTTGTCAAAAAGTACATACGAAGTGGCGTAAGTGATCTCCATAAATTCATACGCTTCTTTGATTTCTTTTATCCATTCTTCGTAATAACTTTTAATTGAAGGATTACCAGGAATAAGGATTGCTTTTTTCAACATATTGCGGGCGATGTAAGAATCGAACTTACGACAACGGTTTTGGAGACCGTAGTTATACCACTTAACTAATCGCCCAAACTATCAACGATGATAACAAAAAAAGCCCTTTCGGGCTAGTTTTGACTCTTTCGAACTATCTAACTATTTTCTATCAAACTTTCTTCTACTTCTTTCCTTCTTTAAACACGACGTGTTTTCGGAGTTTTTTACTGTATTTCTTAAGTTCTACCTTACGAGTAACAAGTTTTCGGTTTTTTCTACTGAAGTAAACTTCGCCTGTTTCCTTGTTTTTTAGTTGTATTAAATTATCTTGTGACATAGTGGGCTTTATATTAACACCTATTTTGGAAAAATCAACTCTTCTGTCCATAAACAATGCCTTTTAAAACAAAGATTTCGACCTCGATTCTTAATTTGTCAGTCACAAATTAAGAATCTGGTCACCGGTTTTTACTTCGGCTATTGCTATAGCCTCAATGTAAAAACCGTTCGAATCACCACAAGAGTACTTCTATTTTGATAAATCAAAATATGTCGCCTTCACACAAGCTGTTCCCACACTACGGATTCGGTCACAAGTATTTTTCAGGCTAGAAAAATCTCGCAACCCTGCCTCGCGCCGTCGCGCTCCGGCTTTCGAATCC
>JANMMK010000008.1:0-2592 GCA_031373235.1 bacterium
AATTGAAAACGGCCTTGAAATCATGCAAGGAGAAGAACTTCTCGAAATCACTCCAAAGAGCGTCCGTATCCGAAAGAAGTATCTTACAAAGA
This sequence comes from bacterium, assembly GCA_031373235.1. Classification (GTDB taxonomy): domain Bacteria; phylum Patescibacteriota; class Minisyncoccia; order Phycocordibacterales; family CAIRYW01; genus JANMMK01. Next base: position 93 of record JANMMK010000008.1, read on the forward strand.
CAGACAGAGACCGAGCAATCAGAAAAGAAAAAGGATTAGAATAAATAAAAAAACTCCGCTTTAAGCGGAGTTTTTTATTTTAAACTAATTGATTCTTTAAACTCGCCTTTAAATTCTTCCCCAACTTCATCACCAAATAAACCAAACTCTTTTTGCATGTACTCAAAATATTTATTTCTAAAATTACGAAGTAATACTTCTCTATCGAATTTAATACCTTCAACATTACCACTAATTCTTTCCCTCGCTAACCTATGGTTATTTTCATTAGCCCTAAAGCCACCATTCGCAATAACAGAACCTTCTTGTAAAGCTTTTTCTACTCCCGGAATTTCATCTATTTCAGAACCTTTAAAACTTTGCAGTAAATTTTCTCCTACTTTTTTTGATGCTTCAACCCACATTTCCTCTAGTATTTCTTTTGTTAACTTTGTTGTCTCCCAATTAAATTTTTTAAACTCACTTTTACCCATCTCTTCACCTTTCTCGTACATTGCTGAAGAAATTTCAGAAGACAAACTTGAAATAAAATCAGCCGTATCCCATCCTGGATATGAAAAAGCAACAACTTTGTCACCCTGAACTTCAAGCATTTCCTCTAAACATCCCCGTAATATATTAGAAATAACATTCTGATTCGCAATTTCTTTTAATGATGGATTTTTCATAAAATTAACCTATTAACTTCTTAATATCATTTTCAAGTGAATCTGCCTCCTTGGCAACCCGCTCTTCGAGCACAGCAACACTCTGGTTGAGAGTATCTACCTTACTCTTCAAAATTTCTAGTTCTTTTTTAATTTCTTCTATCGTCATTGATTAAAGTTATTATTGAACACTGCTCTGACCACAGGAGCAAACTTCGATATAGCAGTCTTCACACTCTCGCTCTCTTGGGACCGTAATGCTTTTTTCATATCAAGCAAAGCAATATTCAGTTGTGGATATTCGTTGCCTAAGTAAGCATACAAAACATTGGAAAGGTCGAGCACTTCTTTGATATAAGAAGGAATATTTTTTCCCTCCTGAGGTACCTTTCCTAACAACGAAAGTAATTTTTCTCCTTCACCCTTTACCTTTTGATACTCAAAGGAAGATTTGTCATCAAACTTCTCTTCGGCTGAAGTAAAACTTACCCCACCAGAAGTAGAAGCCGGAGCTGTAGTTGCTGTCTTACTTTCTGGCTTCTTATCTTCTTCTTTTTTATTAGAATCAACAAAACCAAGCTTTGCCTCCACACCTTTTATCGCACTAATTCTTTTTTCAACAACCGAAAGTCCTTCAGAAAGTTTGTTATAACTCAAACGAGCCCTACCAAGCCTTTCATCGATTTCGGCACGCGACCTCTTTAAAGCTGACACATCCAAGGAAACACCTCTCTTTTCTTCCTCAGAAAAAGCGGGTGAAGCAAGAATCGCTTCTATCCTTGCCAACTGAGCAAACACTTCTCCATGTTGTTTTTGGTCACTCTCAATCTCAAGTCTCATTGCTTCCACCTGTGACTTTCTTTGTTCATAGTTAGTTCCCGCTTTAACCTTCTCAACCTCCACATCAACAACATTTCTTAAACCACTATTCTCTGCATTAATAGCGTCTTGGTTAAGTTTTCTTCTTTCTTCAATAGTATTTTTTACTGCGAGAATTTTTTTTGCCTCGGCTTCAAAACGAATTTTTTCTTCCTGATGAACACTTAGAGATGCTTTATGTTTTTCTTCTATAGCAAGTCGGCTATCCACTCCTGCAGCCTTAGCTAATTCTAATCTTGTTTTATAAATTGCTTCCGCGTCTTTTATTTTATTCTCTGCCTGTCTTACCTTACTCATTTGTGTTTCGTATTGAGTAGAAACAGAAGCAACCTCAATACCTATTAAAGCATCTTTCGCCAACAAACTTTCTCTATTTTTAAAAACTTCAGATGAAGCAACTTTTTTCTCTACATCTGTTGCTTCATAAAAATTTCTAACTTTTTCACCTCCAAACTTCTCTCGAAGAGTCCTCCATAAACCTTTTTTGAGTTCAGGTACTTCTTCTGCTTCATTCTCTTGTTTTTGTTCAGAGGCTTCCAAAGGAGCTTCTGGAACCTCTGCTTCCGGTACTTCCTGTCTGCTTGGATCAGTAAGAGCATCTGAAGCATCACTAATATTACTAGCTGACACTTCTATCTCTGGTTGACCTTCTACTCGTAAATTTTCCATATATCTTAATTATCCTATATTTATAACAAAAGAAAAGGCACTTTACTTTCTATATCTATTAACCAGAAACCAACCTATATAAAGCAACCCTAGGAATATGAGGTTAGGAAAAAATATTTCAGGACTACTCCAACTAACCCCATCAAACCGGTATGAAGAAAACGGCCATAAAAAAGGTGTCGGGAAAAATTCTGTTCCATGAGTGCCAATATCCAAAATAATATGAAGTGGCCAACCCAACATTAGATAATATGGTTTCTTTCGGACAAGCCATACGACAAAAAATACAATAAGGAACGGAATCA
>JANMMK010000039.1:0-3459 GCA_031373235.1 bacterium
GGTGCGATTTTTTTTGATTTATCAAAAAACGAGTACCCTTGTGGTGCGATTTTTTATACTAAATTTTACTTAAATAGTTTTCCGATATCAGATCCAGTCACTAAAAGCATAAGAAGAATAAGAAAACTAAAACCAATAGCATTCACCGTGTTAGCAATTTTTGGGGTAATAGGTTTTCTTCGTATAGCTTCGATTAAAACAAACAGTAGTCTTCCTCCGTCGAGTGCTGGAAACGGCACGAGATTTAGTACTGCAAGATTGATAGAAATAAGTGCGGTAAAAGTAAGAATATAGGCAAACCCAAACTGAGTAGCGTCTCCCACCATCCCAACAATACCGATCGGACCAGACACTTGAGACAAGTCAGCATTAAAAGTAACTGTATTATAAAGAAGCTTTGCAATACCTTTGACTGTTTCTTTGGTAATCGAAATAGTTGAGATTAATCCTTGATACAAGGATTTATGTGGTGGGAGTTATTCTATGGTAATTTCTCCCATTGCGATACCGAGCGCAAATTGACCTTCTACAATTCCCTCTTTTGGTACCATCTCAAACGACTCATCTCTCCCCTGCCTTTTTACTTCAACAAAAATTTTATTCCCTTTGGCATCTTTAATAAAATTTCTTACACCTTCTCCTGTTAGTGGCACTTCAAGAAAACTATTCGCCACACGAAGTGTTCGAAGTTCATCCCCAATCATCACCCCAGCTAAAGCAGCTGGTGAATCTTTGACCACCTCTGTCACGATAACATTTCCTCCTTTGCCCTCACTAGCACCTGGAGTTCCAATCATAAAACTAGCCGAAAGGAGTAGCCACGCAGTTAAAAAGTTAAAAAGTATTCCTGCGACTAAAATAAGTGCCTGCGTGCTTTTTTTCTTACTTACAAAACTTCGATCTTTATCTGGACCATTAAGTGACTCCTCATCAGGATTTTCTCCAAAGATTTTTACATACCCTCCAAATGGGATTAGATTTACGGCATATGTTGTCTCTCCGTATTTCCGAGCAAATAAACGAGGTGGGAAACCGATAGCAAACTCATCGACACGAATACCTGCTTTTTTGGCAAATAAAAAATGTCCGAGCTCGTGTACAAAGACAAGGAAAGAAATAATGATTATAAATATGATAATAGACACGGGAATGGTTAGAAGTTATTAGTTAATAGTTATGAGTTTTAGAAAATTTAGTTCATTATTTCAGCTTCTTTTTTCTTAAATTGTGCTTCGAATTTTTCTCCCGCTTCTTTAACCAATTTTTCCATTTCATTTTGGGCTCGACGCATATCGTCTTCACCAATTTCTGCATCTTTCTTTTTTGACTGTATTTCTTCGTTAAATTTATTTCTCTCTCCTCTGATAGTTATTTTTGCATCTTCAAGTTTTTGTTTTGCGATTTTTACAAACTGTCCTCTTGTTTCTTCTGTAAGTGCGGGAACAGAAACACGAAGACCTTTATCATCTACAGACACAGAAAGCCCTGAACCAGAAACTAAAATAGCTTTTTCAATTGCCTTGGTCACACTCGAATCAAATGGCACAATACGAAGTGTCCGAGGGTCTTCTCCTGCAATAGTTGCAAGCTGGTTGATTGGCATCATACTTCCGTATGCCTCTGCTCTTACTTCATCAAGAAGTGTCGGTGTTGCACGTCCTGTTCTTATCTGTCCGTTCTCTTTGGAAAGCCACTCTTCAGTTTCTTTGATTTTGTTTTTAAGGGTTGAAAAGTCAATCATAGCAATGTTTTTATTATTTTTTAGTTCCTCTATACTAGCAATTTTTAGAAGCTTAGACAATTAGCAGGACTACTCTAGACACTAAGTGCCACAAGGGCAAGAAGTTGTTTATATGAGGCCCCAATATCTTTACCATAAAGAAGTGCCGTATCGATAGCTTCAAGTAAAACAGTCTTGTTATCTTTACCGCCAACATACAAGGAGCGCACCTCAAGACGAAGTGACTTCAAAAAAGTAAACACAGCTTCTTTAGTTAAAGTTTCTTTTGTTATGTCAGTACTCCATGTATCGACAAGTGCCAATCGCTCTTTCGCTGTTAGTGCCAAAAATTTTTTTATCTCAAAAAAGGGTTTCTCTTCATCATTCTTTATAAAAGGGTTCACCATAATCCTTGAAAGCACTGTACTAAGTAGTATGTTTTTTGATGGGACAAAAAAGTAGAATCGTATCTGAGGATTAGGTTCTTCTATCACTTTAAGTAGTGCATGTTGTGCATCTAAAGTAATTTGTTCAAAGGACACCACAATATGTTTCTTTTCTTCAACTACCGGAGAAGAGTTATTTAAATTCCTAATTTCATGCGCATCATCTATACCAAATCGAGCAAATTCTCTTATAAAAATATCCGGGTTATTTGACAAGTTGTTTTGTAGTGAGCTTCCAAGCGTACGCAAAAAGTCTTCTTTCGCGTTAAGAAAGTTTGTTTCAAAAACAAGCGCGTGATGATCTAAAATTATCATAAAGCAAACCTATCGTTTCGAAATAACACTCTTCTTGTATGTATCTAAATGCTCTAGAGCCACTCCAGTACCGAGCACCACACAATAAATAGCCTTCTCCGCAAGTACTGCTTTTACTCCTGTGCGCCTGAATACTAAGTCCGGAAGATTTCGTAATTGTGATGATCCTCCTGTCATGGTAATACCCTGATCGATAATATCTGAAGCAAGTTCTGGTGGGGTTTCTGAAAGCACATCTTTGATTGCCTGAATCATTTCTCGAAGCTCCTTGCCAATCGCCCGAGTAATTTCATTTGTTTTAATCTCAACAGACCGCGGAAGACCAGAAAGACAGTCTCGCCCTTTCACCTGCATAGCAAGTTCTTCCTCAACAGGCACCGCAGAGCCAATAGTAATTTTTATTTCTTCTGAAGTCTTGTCCCCTATCATGAGGTTATAATTTTTCTTCATGTAATCAATAACCGCTTGGTCTATTTTATTTCCCGCACACTTTACTGAAGTTGAAGCTACAATACCTCCAAGCGAAATCACCGCTACGTCTGTCGTTCCTCCTCCAATATCCACAATCATGTGTCCTTTTGGTTCGTAAATAGAAATGCCCGCACCGATCGCTGCAAGGATCGGTTCTTTCACCACGAAAGCATTTTTCGCACCGGCATTAATTGCTGCTTCTATTACCGCCCGTCTTTCTGTTGAAGTTACTCCTGCAGGAACAGAGATCATCACTTCTGGTTTAAAAAAATTAAATTTCCCTAAAGCTTTTCCTATATAATATCTAAGCATCGCTTCTGTAACTCTATAGTCAGCAATAACTCCATCTTTCATCGGACGAAATGCAACAATATTATCAGGGGTCTTCCCGATCATCTCTTTAGCCTCAAGACCAACCGCAAGGATTTTGTTCCCTTGTTCTGATACTGCAACAACAGAGGGTTCGTTGAGCACAATCCCCTTACCAGGCATAAACACCAACGTGTT
>JANMMK010000061.1:0-7692 GCA_031373235.1 bacterium
TATTCATATTGAAGGGTGTTATCAGTTTTTATTTTTGTATTCTGGAGTAGATACAAAACTTCCGGAATATCTTTGTATACTTCTTTTGCAATCTCTTCCTTGCATCTGTTTTCGTATTCCCAGTCGAATATTTGCCACGGACTACTACTTTCAAATGCAACCTCTTTGCTTGGAATTCTATGAGGTGAGGCAGAAATAATTTTTTCCGCACAGAATATTAAATCTTTTTTTTCTTTCTTGATGAAGACCGCTTCAATTATTTCGTTTGGGAGAGCTCCCCAGACTAATGCTTTTTTGTTACCAACAGCGCTTTCTACTTGCCCAGTTGTTGTTATGTTTTTAGTGTGAAGAGTTTCTGATATTTTTTCTGTCATGAGGTTGGGATAGGAATAATCTATTTAGTAGTGACTTTTGGTTTGTATTCACTCCATGACCGAGGGGTTCGGCCGTATTTCTTTTCCCAATCGTCTCTGTTTTTTTCAGATATAATACTGCAGTTACTGATACTTGTGTGTAAACCCGAATAAGAGCCTCCGTTTGCTTTGCAAACAGTTTGAAGATCTTTTTTTACTGTTGGGCCAAAAGCTGATTCATCCCAAAGATTTTCGTTTTGCATTTCATTTTGATTTACTACACCATCACCATTCGCGTCTAAGTCCCAATATTTTTTGGTTGTGCCGTCGTAATAAGAGGTTTTTCCTTTTATATGTAAGTCGGTCACAGCGTGTCCGGAAGTTATCTTAGGGAGTTTTACTTTCGAAACACTTGAATTTCCTGTTTTGCAAGAAATTTCAAATTCGAAATCACACATGACAGAAGTGAATGTTGATTCATATCCTTGTTTTTCAAAACATTGTCTGTAATGATCTGCTGTATTTCCACATATTGATCCTGCTGGAAGACCGGGGCAGTTTGTCGAAGGTTTTCCTGGTTTTGTATTGATGTTCCCTGCTTTCAATACCGCTGCTAAGTATGCTATTTTTTCTTCTTCAAAAACACTGGCATTTACCTCTGCTGGAATATAAGTAGATGGCTCGTTTTGGTTTTTAGAAATTGGTAGTAATCCCGCTGAAGATCCTTTCCATTTTGCACATTCGAGTCTTGTGCCAAAGTTAATCTCTCCTTTGAAGGGTTCGATTATATTGTTGTTGTCTTTATCTACAAAACAAGGGTTTGCTTTCAGTAGCATTTCTTCCACAGTCAGGTTTTTCTTTGGCCCCTTACCAAAGAGTGCCTGTAGAGCAAGTGCAGGATCATTACTTAGGTTTGGATTTTTTAGAATTGCTACATAAGAGACAAGTAAGAACAGGGATGTGAGGAGTCCTATTATTATATAAATATTTTTTTTCATAACAGATGTAACAGTCTTTTTAATTTGGGAATTTACACACCGTTGCTCCTCCGCAAGATTTTTTTGCTTTGTCTATTGCTTTTCTAAGTGCCTTGAGGTTTTCTTTATTAATTGGATTGTTTGGGTCAGAAAAAGGATCGTGGTGGGGTGGTTTTGCAGTGCCGTTTGTCCAATTAATTGTGTCTGGACTATCTGCAATACCACCTTCTTTTGCTTTGTTTATTTCTTTACAAGTCTCCTCAAACACTGATGCAAAGGGTATTTTACATTTAGGGTGATCATAAGGTGGGTCGATAAATAAGTAACTAGTACAACTTGACTGAGGGGATTCTTTTTGTAGATTAAAAGCTATGATAGAACCAAGAGAAAATGCCACTATCGTAGTACAGCTACAATTCCCTGAACCACTTATCATATCTTGTAGTTTTGCTTTTGCTTCAGCCAGACTTTCGTTTTGAGGTAGAGGGTAATTTATTATTGAAGGGTTTGTTTTTTTTGTTAATAACTTACTAATTAAGTTTGGTTTGTTTCCCCCCTTTACCCAATTAAAGATAGGGTGGTTTGGGTCTTTGTCTACCCCACCAATAATGATCATTTTACTAGGTCCCTTGCAAGGCTTTGGTGTGTAGCTTTTCCCCACAGCATTTCCAAGTAAAGATAAAGGTCCAACCTCGGGTTCTTTGAGGGAGTATCCGTATGCACCAAGGAGGGTGAGTGCAAGTATTGTCGATAGTATTGTAAGTATTTTCGGCATTTATTTTTTATTAATTAAGTATGTTAATAATAATATATCTTTTGAGTTATTTGTCTATTTTACCTTACCTTTGTAGTATACAGAGATGTATAAAGGTGTAATCGTTCTGCTCCATGCTTTAGGTCTGTCAGTTTGTTTGTTTTTTTTGGGCACCATTTTTTCTTCGCCTACATTAGACCTTCCTCGTGACATTTCCTGTTTAAGTTATAACCCGACAACATCTAATGGAAAGTTGCTTTCTCCTGAAAATATCGTAGACGAAGTATCGATAAGGAAAGACTTAGAGGTAGTATCTCTTCACACGAAATGTATTCGTACTTACACAGTGCTTTTTGGCGCGGAGCATATTCCATCTGTCGCGAGTGAATTCGGTATGGAAGTACTGCTCGGTGCGTGGATAGATGAAGATAAAAAAAGGAATGAAATGGAGATAGAGGCCGTTAAAAGGATTATTGCAAAAGATAAAAATATTTCGAAGATAGTTGTGGGCAATGAAGTGTTGTTTAACGAAACGGTTTCTGTCAAAGAACTTATTTCTTATATAAAGGAAATAAAAAAGGTAACCAAGATTCCTGTTGGTACTGGTGAAATTCACTTGGTGTGGGGTAGTGAACCAGAACTTGCAAAGACCGTTGACTATATTGGGGTACATATTTTTCCTTATTGGGACGGTTTAGATATTTCGCATGGCGTTGCTGAGGTTGTGGCTAGTCTTGGAGAAGTACAAAAACTCTATCCAAAAAAGAAAGTCTATCTTCTTGAAACGGGGTGGCCATCGGGCGGGACTAATCGAGGGGGGTCGATAGTTGGTATTGGCGAACAAAGACTCTTTTTTAAAAACATAACCTCAGCTCTTAACGAACAGAAACTTTTTTACAATCTTATTGAAGCGTTTGATCAACCTTGGAAAATATATGAAAGTGAAGGAAGAACTGGTGCCCATTGGGGACTATATCGTGCAGACAGGTCTGATAAATTTGATAAAAAAAATGTAGGGATAAAAACATTTGGATTGTGGGTGGGAGCGATTTCTTTTTTTATGAGTACAGGGTTCTTCTTTTTTCGCAGAAGGTTGACACTGAGGGCTCACATAGTTGCACAATACCTCTTTTTAATTCTTGTTACTTCAACTGCTTGGACCATCTACGCTCTTTCACATGACTATTTGCTGTCACAATGGATTGTACTTTTTCTTCTATTACCTTCACAGATAATACTCTATACCATAGCTGTGGGGCACATGTTCATGGTGCTCAAGGTATATGGAAAAGAACCAGAGCTTGATTTGCCTCTTCTTCAAGGAGAGGGTCTTACAAATAAAAAATACACTCCTTTTGTCTCGATACATATTCCATGTTCTAGCGAAGACCCTTTACAAGTTATAGAAGCTGTTTCATCTTGTCTTGCACAAGAGTATCCTCATTTTGAGGTTGTGTTGGTTGATAATAATACAGAGGACGTCTCTCTCTGGAAGCCACTTAAAGAATTTTCTTTCGGTAAAAAAAATCTTAAATTTATTCATCGAGAAAAAGTACATGGATATAAAGCCGGAGCACTTAATCTTGCTTTAGAGTACACTGCTAAAGAAGCAGAGGTCATTGCGGTCGTTGATAGTGATTATATTGTTTCTCCTTTGTGGCTCAAAGAAACAGTTCATTTTTTGACAGAAAAGGTAAAGGTGGTGCAGTGTCCGCAGTCTTACCGAAAAGTATCAGGAAGTATTTTTGAAGAACTTGTTCGGTTTGAGCAGAAAGTTTTCTTTGAGGTTGGTATGAAAGTGAGAGCAACTTCAAATTCTATTATTCAACATGGCACCATGTGTCTAATAGAGAGGAAAGTTTTGGAGGAAGTCGGTTCGTGGGCAACTTGGTGTATCACAGAAGACACCGAACTTGGAGTTAGGATTTTGTCTAAAGGATATACACTTCAGTATGTCCCGATGATATATGGTAGTGGCATTGCACCACAAAATTTTTTTGAATTTTCGAAGCAAAGATTTAGGTGGTCTTATGGTGCAATGAGAATGCTTCTTTCACATTGGCGTCTTTTTTTTGGATTTCGTGTTTCAGGTAGCACCTCTAGTATTTCCTTTAGACAAAAGATAAGTTACCTTTCTGGCTGGCTCTACTGGTACGCACATCTATTGTATCCGTTTTTTTTATGCTCGGCATTTTTTACTTCTTACCTCATGCTTAGAGAAGAAAGACTGTTTCCGCCAGTTTCACTTTCGTTTACTTTTATTGCTTTTTTCTGTATCGAGGCTATCCTTGGCCTTATTGTGCTTCGAATGTTTGAAAAGCTTTCTTTTAAAAAAGCTCTATTAGTTCTTTGTGCAGGAGTTTCTTTGACGACCACAATATCCTTTGCTTCTTTTGTAGGTTTATTTTTTAGAAAGAAACCATTTTTAATTACTTCAAAAATAGTTGGAAATGGGTCGAAGATAATTTTTTCTTTATGGAATATTCGTTTGACTATTATCTTACTTCTAGCTTTCTTTTTTCAGATATTTTTTATTATAAAAAGATACGGTCTCTTAAACTTCGATGTAGTTGTTTGGATTATTGGACTCTGTATTCTTTCACTGCCACAAGTTGGTGTGGTAGTAATGACATTAGCGGAGACAAGTAAAGAGGAGGTCTTGGATTAGAAGAAAAGTGCAAGAACTTTTGGTCCAAGAATAATAAGTCCGACAAGAGAGGCGAAAGAAGCAGAAATAAGTACGAAGCCCGCCATAACATCCTTTACTTTACCAATGATGTCATCGTTTTTTGGCTCTACTTTGTCACAGAGGTCTTCGATAGCAGTGTTTACCATTTCGGCAAGTAAAACTAGTGCAGATGCGAGGATGAGCAAACCAAATTCTCCAGAAGTTATATCAAGGGACAATCCAAGTGCGAGGACAATAAGTGCGCCCCAGACTTCAATTTTAAAATTCGGTTCTTCTACAAAACAAATTTTAATACCTCGAAGCGCCCATTTGAAACTTTGTGATAGTCTATTCATATATCTATTATTATACGTATATGAAAGAAATACAATTACCCAAAGAAATAACTGATTCAATTGAAGTTGGTGGATACCAAACCCCACTCGAGCAGATTCTCTATATACTTTCTCTTGTTTGGCAGGTTCATCCGGAGAGAATCATAGAACTTGGAACTTATAAGGGATATACAACAGCATCTTTTGCTTTTACTTATCCTGATGCCACTGTTATTACAGTTGATAAGTATGCTTTTTATCCTGGCTCAAAAGAAGAGTTGTGGAGAAAACTTGGTTTGGAAAATCGTATTCAGTCGGTTACGGAAGATGCTTTGATTTTTCTAAAAAAGGAAGAAAATGAAAGTGCGGATTTTATTTATGTTGATGCGGATAAGAAGAGTCTCGATGTTTATACAAAAGAGGCGCTCCGAGTGCTTCGGGAAGGCGGAATGATTGTTGTCGATAATATTTTTTTACAAGGAAGATTTGGCGAAGAGGTAAGGAGGCAAGGGCTCGAAGCAGTGGAGAATCTTAAATTTTTTTTGAAAGAGCATGGAGTTTCCTTTGAAACCGTAGATAAATTTGATGGACTACTTGTTGTACATAAAAAATAGTTTTTGAGATAGAGAACTCTTGATACGATATTTACAAAATCACAAAAGTATTCATCGGTACAAAAAACTCTATAAGTTAGGTAGTAAGAAGATAAAAGGCAGTAGAGTCCGTGAGGGTCGCCACTTTTAGTTATTTGTGGTAAAATATTATAATAATGTTTAATTGGCTAAGAAATATATTTCTTCCGCATGTTGGAAATGAAGATTATCCTCATTTTTGGAGAAAAAAATCTATTGTAACTTTCGTCGGTATCCTATTTTTGGTAGAAATTTTTCTTTTTGGAATGTCGTCGTTCGTATTTAAAAGTGATAGTTATCTCGCTACTGTATTACCATCGGTGCTAACTACACTAACCAATAAAGAAAGAAGTGCTAATGAAGTGCTTCCCCTCAAGATTAACAATGATTTAGAAAAAGCTGCTCAGTTAAAAGCAGATGACATGGCATCTCGCGGATACTTTGCACATTATTCTCCAGAAGGAAATGCTCCATGGTATTGGATTGAAAAAGTAAAATATGAATATCTTCGAGCTGGAGAAAATCTAGCCGTTAATTTTACTGACTCAAAAGATGTAGTCTCTGCTTGGATGAAATCTCCAACACACAGAGCTAATATTTTGAAAGGTAATTATGAAGAGACGGGGATAGCTCTTGCTGAAGGTATATATAAAGGTAAGTCGGCAGTGTTTGTAGTACAATTTTTTGCTACTCCCAAAAGTAAAACTAAGCCGAGCAAGGCATTGTTAGGAGCTAATGCCAGGGATAGTATTAATAGTTTTTTTACTGCACCATATTTTTTAAATAGATATATACTTGGATTTCTTTCTTTTTGCATTTTAGTAGCACTGCTTTTGTTGTTTTTAAATCCAAGAAGAATTCACCACCCTCGTATTGTGGCAACTGGGTTAGTATTATTACTATTCTTGATTACTACGCAAGTATTTAATACAAAGTTTTTGAAGGAACCTTTGCTTATCGAACTTGAAGGTATTTCAACTTCGGAATAACTTGAATGGTTTTTGTGTTTGTGAGATGGCAAAAACCTTTTCAGGTGAATTATAACATGTATATGTTACAATAATTTCTCGTTACTATTTTAAATTAAAGAATAGAGGTATGAGTATAAGAGAGTGTTTGAATAAATTTATAGGGAATAGTTTTTTCGCTACAAAAGTACTTTTTTTTAGCTTATTTGTAGGACTTTTTTTTGGAAGTTTTTTTTTACGTGGTGATAGGGATAATTTTGATTGTCTTACTAATTTACATTTCATAAAACCAACATTAGATTGTCGTTTGTCTGATGAAAAATCAGAACGGTTTTCTTTACTCGAAGAGAAGCTTGCCGTGCTTATTGATATCTACAAAAGAACGGGAAAAGCTACGAGAGTAAGTGTGTTTGTTCGTGATCTTAAAACTACTAAGTTCGCAGCTGTCAATGATGGAGAAAGTTTTGTGATGGCGAGCCTACTTAAGGTGCCGTTGGTAATTGCTGGATATAAACTTGCTGAAGTTGAACCAAAGGTTCTTGATCAGGATTTTATATATAAAGGTGTTCCTAATTTATATAAAGAACAAAATTTTAAAGTCTCCCAAGAACTTGAGTTAAGTAAACCTTATAAACTTAGAGAAATTATGAGGAGGTCTATTGTCTACTCTGATAACACGGCCGCGCAGATTATCTCAGAATACTACGCTCCTGGTTTTTTCGATAAAGTATTACTGGCTTTGGGTCTTAACTATATCAATCCTGACGATAATGGAGAGGACATTGTTACTGCGCGTTCCTATGCCAATATTTTTCGAATCCTATATAATTCATCGTACCTTACAAGGGAGTATTCTGATCAAATACTAGCTATGTTAACTGAAACAGAATACAAAAGTGGTGCCCTTGCGTCGTTGCCAAAAAATGTTGTTGTCGCCCATAAGTTTGCGGAACGGGCGTTTAATATAACCAAAAACGGAGTTGAGGAGCCGTACTTGTTGCAATT
>JANMMK010000042.1:0-3641 GCA_031373235.1 bacterium
AAGTAGTCTGTTTTTTATAGCATCAAGTTCGTCAAGTAATATTTTTTTTAGGTTTGGTTCATTTTCAAACTCACTTATATCAAGTCCGTGTTTTTTAAGTTCTTCTAGTAAGTTGTCATTAGAAATTGATTCGGTGTGTAAATTAAGACTTGCTTCTGCAAAATTTTCTTCAGATTTTTGTATTTCTTCAAGTGAGGGCCTTTTCCAGCTAAAGAAAGATCTCGTTCTTTTTTTAGTCGATTCAAGCGCCTCTTTAGTTTCTTTAAATTTTTCCAGTAGAGGAAGTATACTTTTTTCTATTATTCCAGTTGCGTATTCTTTTATTGTTGGGAGGTCTGCTTTTTTTAGAGTTAGAGAGCCTTCCGGATCAAACTCATCTGGAGTTTCTTCTATGCCCGTAATTTCCATAAATTTTTCTCGAAGTCCGTGTGCTCGGGTGAGATATTCAGCTCCATATTTTCCAAATTCTTTTCTGGCACCAACTCGTATTATTACGTCTTTTAGGTAAGATCCTTCGTATCTTTCTTCACCCGATGTTCCTTCTATGGTTTCTATAGTGTCCATCAAACGGATTAAATCAGCTAAAGTTTCGGCTTTAGAGATTGATTCTGACAAGGAGTCTTCTGGATTTGTGGGTGTATCAATTTTAAAATATTCCATAAATAAATAATAGCATAAAATTTAGGAGGTAGATTTTTTGATGGTATTATAATTAACATGAAAAGCCATGAAGCATTTCAAAAAAGCTACAAAAACCTCAATACAAGCCAACGGGAGGCGGTAGATACTATAGATGGCCCTGTAATGGTCATAGCTGGCCCTGGGACAGGGAAGACGACCTTACTGACACTTCGCATCGCAAATATACTCCTTAAGACAGACACGAAGCCTGAGCAGATTTTGGCGCTTACTTTTACCGATTCGGGAGTTAAAGCCATGAAGGAAAAACTCCGGCATATTATCGGAAGTGTTGCTCTTAAGGTTAATGTTTTTACTTATCACTCTTTTGCGGAACAAATTATTCGTCGGTATAGCGAACACTTTGAAGAGTTTAACGAATATAAGTTTCTTCACGAAGAAGACGGTCTTTCTATTATCGAAGATATTGTTGATAAGGGTAATTTTTCATATATAAAGTCAGTATTCAATCCTTTTTCAAATGTACATAAAATACTTAAGTACATACAGTCAGTAAAGAGAGAACTGATATCTCCTTCTGATCTCGAAAAACTTTTGGAGACACATAAAGAAAAAATTCTTTCTGATGAGAGTAATTATGCATCTCAAGGTAAAAATAAAGGAGAGCTTAAACAAGCTGTGTTGCCAAAACTAAAGAGTATTGAACGTATGAAAGAGCTCGCCTTAGTATACGCATCATACGAAGAAAAAAAGAAAAAGCTTGGGCGATATGACTTTGACGATGTTATTAATCAGGTGGTTTATTTTGTTGAAAAAAACCAAGAATTAAAATTTGAGATTGCAGAAAGTTTTCAGTATATTCTTGCTGACGAACACCAAGATGCTAATCGTTCGCAGAATAGTATATTAGACTTTTTTAATGTGACTGACGATAGTCCTAATATTATGGTGGTCGGAGATGAGAAGCAGGCAATTTTTAGATTTCAAGGAGGAACACTAGAAAATTTCTTGGGATTTAAGAGTAGGTATAAAGATGCGAAACTAATTTCTTTGACAGAAAATTTTAGATCACATCAAAATATTTTGGACTATTCCTTTGATCTTATGTCAGGACAAGAAAACTTGCTCTCCAAAGAAAATTTAACCGCAAAAAGTATTGACGTAGGAGAAGGAAAAATTAAGTTTGTGACATTGTTTGATAAGAGAAGCGAGGTAGAGTTTGTGGTGGGGGAAGTCAAAAAAATAATTGAGACAAGTACCGAAAGCGTTGCGATTATATATAGAAAAAATAAAGAGAAAGAAGAGTTGGCGAGATTACTTGATGTAGCTGGCGTTCAGTTTGTCTCTCATAGTGACAATGAACTATTTCAAAATAGGTTTGCGCTTGAATTCGTCTACTTAATTAAAGTACTACTTGATTTTGACGATAATGAGAGTTTTTCTCGTTTGTTACTTGGCAGTATTTCTCCTCTCGATGTTTCTGGTATTCAAAAAATACATAAGGAGTTATATAGAACCGAAAAAACAGTGTGTGAGGTGTTGTCACTTACTGGAGATCTTGTTGCAAAACAATTTGTCTCTGATCTTAAGGAGCTTTCTTCATTTGGATACAGAAATTCTCCGCTACTTTTTATAGAAGAATTTTCTCGTAAAACTTTATATCTAAAAAACAATAACGAAGCAATATTAAAACAAAAGTTAGATGTTTTGAGAGCATTTGCGGATATTGCTTTACAAGTTGAGGATAAGAAAGAAGGTGCCACTATTCGTGACTTCTATGAATTTATCAGTAAGGTTATGGCATATGAGGTTAAAATAAATATTCCAAAGACTGACTTTGAGTCACGAGTGACACTGATGACAGCACATAAATCAAAGGGTTTAGAGTTTGACGTTGTGTTTGTTATGAATTGTACTGAGTTGGATTGGGGAGAAGAAAAAAAGAGAGATGCGTTTATTTCGATCGAGAAGTTGCTTCATGGTAGCGCGGATAAAGAGTCTTTGCTTGAGGATTCTAGGAAGCTTTTATATGTAGCGATGACAAGAGCAAAAAAGTCTTTATACCTGACTTTTCCTCGTTATAAGGCAGATGGTCGGGAGAATGAAGTCTCTGGACTCGTAGAAGAAATTACACGAGATAATATTGAGAGGGTTGTAGTTACTGAACCTGGTCATCAGATGTTTTTATCTGAAGTTTTACCAAGTGATAAAGTAGAATTTTATCGAAATATTTTTCTGTCTGAATCTTTTTCTGTAACAGCGCTTAATAATTACCTTACTTGTCCAAATAAGTATCTTTTTAATAATCTTCTTCGTTTTCCTTTTGCCATGTCTTTGCAGTTACACGTTGGGAATGCAGTGCATAGCGCGCTAGAAGAGTTTTGGATGTTACTACTTCGTGATAAACCATACACAGAAGATACTTTGTACCAGTATTTCGAAAGAAACCTTCGAAAAAAGCCAATACGAGAAAGGGATATTATAGCTACCTTAAAAAAGTATAAAGACAACCTTCTGCATTTAAGTAGTAACTTCAATATTGATAAAAAAACTCTTATAAAACCAGAGTTTAAGCTTTCCTATGACTACCCTTATGTCTATGATGGTAATGAGTACAAGATTGCCATTAAAGGTGCTGTAGATAGGGTGGACGATGTCGGTGGTGCTTATGTGGTTACTGATTTTAAAACTGGAGAGATAAAAACACGAGGCGTGGTTGAAGGAAGCACGAAAGACTCTAATGGTGACTACCTAAGACAGATTGTTTTCTACAGAATGATTATGGAAAAAATGGACGAAAAAATTAAAGTCTCTAGAGGGCAAGTGTATTTTGTGCTTCGAGATGAGAAAAAGAAAACTACTGTGCATGAGTTTGAATTAACTGACGAACTAGTTTCAAATCTTAAGGTAGAGCTCGAACATACTTTTAGAGAGATTATGTCTGGTATCTTTTTGACCAAAGGTTGCCATGAAAAAGATTGTGAGTTTTGCAAATTAAAAGA
>JANMMK010000079.1:0-1962 GCA_031373235.1 bacterium
GGTACAGTGACTTTACCGCTGGTATGTTTATAGATTGAGCTAAAGCATTTCTTAGACTCATAGGCCCCCTAAATTTTCCATCATAGTTTTGAGGAGAGTAACATCCTGGGGCGTCTCTAAAATCATACATTTCACAGTTATTACCAAACTGAGTTTCGGTGTCGAATAAAACTGTTTCTGGTCTGTATCCTTTTTCAAACAAACCAGCGTATATGAAAGGTTTAAAACTTGATCCCGGCTGTCTTTTTGCTGTCGCCACGTTAAAGTTTCCTTCAATTTCTTCGTCGAAATAATCTCTTGATCCAACCATAGCAAGTACTTCACTTGTTTTTGCTCCGAGTGCTACTAAAGCCGAGTTTTTCGCATTGTAGTCTTTGGCGTTTTTTAAAGTATATTCTTTCACTATTTCTTCAGCTTTTTTTTGGAGGTCATAATCTAATGTTGTAGTGACAGTTAGTCCTCCGCCCGAAAGCATTTTCTCTCCATAGTTTTCTTCAAGATAATCTCTTATAAACATTACAAAGTGAGGGGCTTTTATTCCTCCTCCAAATTTTTCTTTAAATAATGCTCGCTCGGAGGTAGCTTCCTTATATTCTTTATCAGAAATAAAGTTAAGTTCTTTCATTCTAGAAAGCACTAAGTTTTTTCTGTTCTCAAGTTCTTCTCTTCTTTTTCCATAAGGTGAGTAATATGTTGGCCCTTTAAGTACTGCGGCGAGGTAAGCGGATTCACTTATGGACACATCTTTTGCTGATTTACCAAAAAATGTTTGAGATGCTTCCTCAACGCCATAGACAGTTCCTCCGTAAGGCATTTCATTTAAGTACCTTTCTAAGATTTCTTTTTTAGAAAGAACTTTTTCTATCTTTAAAGCCAAAATCCACTCTTTAATTTTTCGGGTGATAACTTTTTTGTCGGTAAGAAGTGATTTCTTTACTAGTTGTTGAGTTATAGTTGAGCCACCTTGTGCCGCTTCTAGTGAAATAATATTAGTAAAAATAGCCCGAATAATCGCGTCAAGTTTTATACCATTATGTGTGTAGAAGTCAGCGTCTTCTATAGCCAAGGTTGCTTTTTCGATATAAGGAGACATATCAGCAAGTGGGATACTGGTACGTCTTATGTTTTGAGATAGATCGTAGAGAAGAACTTTTCCAGTTCTATCAAATATTTTTGTTGATTCGTTGAGTTTTCTATTTGAAAAAGAAGATGCGTCTGGTATTTCTGTTAGTGCGAACCAGAGTATTAAGCTTGAAACACTTAGTAAAACTAAAGAAACAATAACAAGAAGGATGGTTTTAAAAGATGTTTTTTTTATAAAGAGTTTGATTTTTTTTTGCAAGAGCATAACATGCTTTTTCATAAAGTTTTGATGTATTCTATGGATTCTTTTCTCTAAAGAAAGAAACGTATTCAAAATTTTTTGAAACATGATGTATAGTGATTTTTTCATATATATTGTAGCATTAAACAGTTCCTATTATATTGTATATAATAGGAAGAATAGACATTAAATACATGAAAGAACTCAAAGTCAATAAAACAACAGAAGGGGAGATAGATGAATTACTTACCAGAGGAGTTAGTGCTATTTTTCCGTCAAAAGAAGAACTTAAAAAACTTCTTATGTCAGGCAAGAAACTAACAGTTTATTTAGGTGCTGACCCCACCGGTAGTGACTTACATCTTGGTCACTCAAAAAATTTTATTCTCTTAGAAAAGTTTCGAAAGTTAGGTCATACCGCGATAGTTCTGTTTGGTGACTTTACCGCGATGCTTGGTGACCCTACTGATAAAAATGCGACGAGAGTGGCACTGACCACTACAGAGGTGGTTAATAATATGAGAACATGGAAGAAGCAACTTTCTCCCATCGTTAATTTTAGTACTTTTAAAAACAGGTCTCGTGTAGTAAAAAATAGCGCTTGGCTTTCAAAGCTTTCTTTTGGAGATGTAATTAAA
>JANMMK010000109.1:0-6461 GCA_031373235.1 bacterium
GACACGAGGCTGAAAAACCGGTGGAAGTAAAATTCTAAGTTAATTTATTAAGTGTAAAAAATATATGAAAAATAAAAAACCAAATTTACTAGTTATCATTGCCATAATTCTTTTCTTTGCCTCGGTGTCTTTTGGTAGTGGTTTTTTGTTCTTTATTTTTCTTATTTATTCCTTCTTTACGTTTGGTCGTTCGATTTATATGAAGCAAGCCGGCGAGGGCGAGGTTTCAGAGGGTTCTTCGAATATTGGAGCTGGACGAAGTATTTTCGGAGATTTTTTTTCAAGTAAAAAGAAGGTAGTTAGTTTTGGTTTTATCTGTTTTGTTTTATTTATGCTGTTTCAATCAGTTATGGTCATTGAGGCGGGTGAGGTCGGGGTGAAAGTATTCTTTGGAGATGTATCAGAAACACCACTTTACTCAGGTATTCAGTTGGTTAATCCGCTTGCAAATGTCGTAACTTTCGACGCACGAACACAACAATATTACATGGGTGTTGTACAAGACCAGGCGAATACGCAAGGTGCTGACGACATGATTCGAGTGCTTACCGCAGAAGGACTTTCGGTTGATTTAGATATTTCTGCTTTGTATAGAGTTAAGCCAGAAGAAACTCCTCGAATCTATAGAACAGTGGGGATTGATTATGCAGAAAAAATTATTCGTCCAGAAATTAGAAGTGTGATTAGAGAAACTTTGGCACAGTATAGTGCCAAAGATATCTATTCAGAAAAGCGACAAGAAATAGTTTCTCGGGTTGTTGATGCACTCAAATTAAAACTTGAGGCTCGGGGCATTGTACTCGAGGATGTGCTTCTTCGAAATGTAAACTTGCCACAAGATCTTGCAAATGCAATTCAAGAAAAACTTCGAACAGAGCAAGAGTCTCAAAAGTATGACTTCATTCTTGAAAAAGAAACAAAAGAAGCAGAGAGAAAAAGAATAGAAGCAGAAGGCCAAAAACAATATCAAAAAATAATTAATGAAAGTCTTTCGACAAATTATCTTTACTATCAGTACATCAATCAACTTAAAGACAGACCAGGGACAATCTATGTTCCAACTAGTCCAAATACAGGAATGCCGCAATTTAAAGTTATTGAGTAGTAAAAATGCTTCCTCCGGAATTACAAATTCCAGATCCTAAGAATTACCCTCAAGCCACCGAGATACAGGGAGAGCCAGTTGCCGATAGTTTACCTGAGCAGTCTGTGTCGCCAAGAAAACTCTATCTAAGAGAGTACTTTAAAAACAAAAGCTTTTTGTTTTTTTGGGTTGCTATCTTTTGTCTAAGCTTCGTTGTTTTTGTAGTTCAGTTTTTTGAGACGAGGAAACAAGCTGAAGCGGATTTTGTTTTTGAGAAATCTTTTTTTATTGATTCTTATAAATATTTTAAAGATAGAATATGGTATGCCATTGATGTTGGTGCAGCAGAATTAAACTGGGATATTATTATTTTTTGGTTTCTTGGTGCTGCTATTTTACTTTGTGTGTATATCGTTGTATTTCTTTTTAGAAGAAGAAAGTTGGTTTCCTGGGGTAAAGCAACATTGTTTTTTGTTACCAATCTTTTATTTTACATTTCATTTTTTTGTGTTTTTCTACCAGCTACGATATTAGTTGTTGTCGAAAGTTTGGTTCAAAGTCAGTATGCAAAAGTACAGTCTTACGAGAAACTTCTCATTACCGATTTTGAGAAAATAAATGACACAAAAATTGTGTCTGAGATGGTTCGAGCTAACAGTGCACCTGTAGAAGTTTTTGATGATACTTCATTTTTGTTTCAAGAAAAGAAGGACAAACTTTCTTTTGTTGAGGCGTACGCAATTCCTTTTGCTTTTTCTGGACTAAACCAGAGACTTGATGAAGTTTATAACCAAGAACATCTACCGTATATATATTTTCCAAATAAAGGAATGCTGGTGATTGATCAAAAAAAATTTATTACAGATTTGGGATATTTGTTTGCGGAGAAGTATCTTACATCTTTATTTATAGATGAGCAGAGAGTGCGGGTCAAAAACTATCAAGTATTAGATGGTAAGGAATATAAACCTTTTTATGTACAAGCGGAGATTAGTCGTTTGGCGAATTATGTCACCGAGAACAAGGAAATATATAATGCTAATATTGAGGTTATAAAAAATCGGACATCTATTTTAAATGGTATTCCTGCTCGACTTGCTTATGAAGACGAGCAATATAAATTGTATGTACTTGATAAACAGGATGAGTACAGGAAAAGATGCAGTGGAAATAGTCTTCTAAATGGCTGTCAGGGTTTACTCAGAGCAATTGAACGTGATAAACAGATAATAATGGATAATAAAAGCAGTATTGAAAGTGAAAGACAGGAGGCAATAGAAAATATTGAAAATGGAAAAAAATTTAATAAGGAGATTGAGGTTTATAATGCGGATAACAGAAAGACTATTGCTGACTTACAGAAAGGAAAAATAGACGATTCAATAGCAGAAAGTCAGTCAGAAAATGCTGCGGGAAACTTTTTTACTCCGAGTACTATGATCATTCGGTATTTTGGAGATGAATTACCAATGAGTACAAAAGACTACTTGGAAATTATTAATCATGAAATTTTGCACTATTACGCTGATGCGCCCGATCAAGAAGATGTGCTACCAACTTTTATAAATGAAGGTCTCACAGAATACTTTTCTACACTGTCTTTTGGTTATACAGGAGAAAAGTTTTATAGCACACTTTCATACCCACTTGAAGTTAGGGTGGTGGAGTTGTTGTTGAAGAAGATGACAATAGAAGATATGCGTAAGGTGTATTTCAATCAAGACACAGTGTTGCTCAGAGCCTTGTTTCAGGAACATTTTGAGGGTGTCTCGTACGAAGAGTTTGAACTCCTTGGTACAGATATAACTAAGGAGTCGTGGTTGTCAGATCAATATATAGAAGATTACGATAGTGCTCCATTGTTAGTAAAGATGAAAGCATTACTTTTTCCAGAGGAAACGGGTATAATTGAAGAAAATTAAATTTATATTATATGGCGACTTTATACACAAAACAAAGCAGTAATAACCTAAAAACGATCTTGCTCATGAGCGTTTTTCTTTCTTTTTTTGTGCTTTTAGGATTTGTTGCGAGTGAACGATTTCAAAATCCAGGACTACTCTACGGTGCTATTATTTTTAGTGTGGTTATGAATGTTAGTAGTTACTGGTTTTCTGATAAGATCGCACTTTCCTTAGCTGGGGCAAAAAAAGCTGATCCTGTTTCAGACAAAGAACTGATAAGAATGGTAGAGAATCTTTCAATAACCGCAGGTCTTCCGACACCAGCTGTCTATGTTATTGAAGACGTCTCTCCAAATGCGTTCGCAACAGGAAGAAATAAAAATCACGCCGCGGTTGCCTTTACGAGGGGTATCATAGAGCGCCTTGAACGAAACGAACTCGAGGGTGTGGTAGCCCATGAGTTATCTCATATTGGTAATAAAGATATTTTACTACAAAGTGTTGTTGCGGTTCTTGTCGGATCAATTGCACTTCTTGCCGATTGGATGCTTCGTATGTCTTTATATAAAGGTGACAGTGATAATAAGCATCCACTCATTCATATTTTCGGTATTGTGCTTTTAATATTTTCTCCACTTATTGCAACTCTTATTCAACTTGCCATTTCTCGCAAGAGAGAGTTTTTGGCTGACGCTACTGGTGCGCTCATGACCAGGTACCCAGAAGGACTGGCTTCTGCACTTCGTAAAATTTCTGACCACACTACTCCACTTTCAAAAGCTAATAGAGCAACTGCGCATTTATTTTTCTCGAGTCCGTTTGGTGGTGATCAAAATAACGATGGTGTGCCGGACAGACTTCAGAAGACAAGTTTTATTACAAAACTTTTTATGACACATCCTCCCGTAGAAGAACGAGTTGATGCATTACTTAAATAATAACTAACTTAATTTTATGGAATTATTTCAAATTATAAAAAAATCTTTGGGTAGTAAGGATTTTTACGGAGAGGTTATTCAAGGGAGTACAAAAAAAGCATTTTTGTATTACATAAAGTTTTCTTTTTTACTTATAGTACTTTCTTTGATTTCTACGGCGATATTTAAGGCTCCAGAAGCAACATCTTTTGCAAAAAAAATTGCAGAAGAGCTAAGGGGGTCATTTCCAAAAGGCTTAGTGATTACTTTTAAGGACGGTCAGGCTTCAGTGAATCAGCCAGAACCTATCATCATCCCGCTTACAGAAGGTATGAAAAAAAGTTTAACTGAGACTGAGAGTCAGTCGATACAATCGTTAGTAGTTATTGATACAAAAAATCCTGTTATTCCTGAATTGTTTATGTCTCACAAAACATTGATGTTGCTCTCTAAAGACTTTATTGCGCACTACGATAATAGAGGGGGTATTGTGCTAAAGGCAACAAAAAGTTTTCCTGATTTTGTTATCGACGAAGAAAAACTCTGGTATTTGTTATCATACGTCAAGTTTTTACCGGTGGTGCTCGTCCTTCTTTTTGGTATCGGTACTTTTTTTGGTCTTCTCTTTAATCTCTTTGTTGGGTTATTTATTGCTTTTATATTTTGGCTTAGCACAAAGTTGTTTGGACAAAGACTTTCTTACGCTGAGTCCTACAGGGTCTCTATTTACGCTATGACACTTCCGACAATTATTGAAATTGTCCTATTTGGAGGTTTTACACCAGTGCCGTTTTTGTTTTCTTTGATAGCAATTTTAATTGCGATTCTTGCAACAAAAAACTATACACATGACGCGACAGAAGTTGTTCCTCACTAAAAATATGAGAGTATTTATTAAGTTCGTTCTCGGCTTGCTAATGGCTTTCTTTTCAGCAGGAATGCTCTACTCTTTATATGTCAGTACGAGTTTTAGAGAATTGGTAAACAATATTAAACCTCTCTCAATCGCCTTGTTTCAAGTGGTTATGTTTTGTTTTGGATTACTCGCGATGTTTCGGCAAAGAGTAGTCTCTTTTTTAGCGATTATTCTACTGTTGATTGTCGAGGCGATCTTTATCGGTTATGTCGCCCAAAGCATAGCAGAGAGTATTAATACTCTTGTTAAGTAATGCAAGAAGAGTGTCTTTATTAGTTAGTCTATGTTACATGAAAAGATTCATTTCAGTTTTGTTGAGTGGGTTACTTTTTTTCATATCCGGTATTCTACTGTATTTCTTGTTGTTGTCTGATGTTGTGCACGACATAAAAACACTTAGTATTACCCTTTATCAGGTAGGTGTCTTTATTTTTTCCCTATATAGCATATTTAAACAAAGAAATATTTTTTGGCTGACAGGACTTCTTTTGTTAGAAGTGCCTTTTTCGGGATTTGTAATAGCGATTTTAGTAAAGACTTTGTAAAGTATCCTTGTGAAATAATTTTGTTATAATAGACCCATATGACTCAATTTAAAATATTTTCTGAAGAAGAAGCGAAAGAAATCGGTCAAAAAATCGGCATTAATTTTTCTGTGGTTAACGTAGAAGAATTTAGAAAGGGTTTAACTGTAGAGCTTGAACATGGGGTTCACGATCCAGAGACAGACGTAACGGGTGGAGATGTTTATCTTACTGGAAAGATTGCGTGGGCTCATATCAAAGAACTTCCTGATTACTACACAAGGCTTGTAAAAATGGAAGGGGAAGCTGAAGCTGAGTTAAAACAATAAAGCATGAAAACACTGATCATTACGGCGCATCCAAGTACTCATGGTCTTACTCACGGTATTGCAAATGTTTTAAAAGAGTCACGTGAAGAAAAAAATGGGGAAGTAGAAATTCTAGACTTATACAAAAGTTCGTTTCAGCAAAATTTTCTTACTTTTGAAAATGTGAGAGATATTAAGACAACCCCTTATGTGGAGGCACTACAAGCAAAAATAACATCTGCGGATGAAATTATTTTTGTCCATCCGCTTTGGTGGATGTCGATGCCTGCAATTATGAAAAATTTTATTGATCAAAATTTTACTCCGCGGTTTGCTTATCAATATAAGGAAGGAAGAAGAGTTGGATTGTTGTCGCCAAGAACAGCTCGAGTTTACATTACCTGTGATGGTCCAAAGTGGGTGTATGCCATTATGGGTTTTCCTTTTTTTCTATCTTGGATTTGTGGTACGCTCGCATTTTGTGGTCTTTCCGTTCAAGATGCTGTCCTTGTTCGGAATCGTTCTTTTAAAGATGATGGAGAACGAGGGGTTTATTTAAAAAAATTAAAAAAAAATTCTTTCAAGAAATCTTTATTCACTCGCTTGATTAGCTACTTTGTCATAAAAAGTGGTCTGTAAGTATAAAAATATTATGAATGAGGAAGCTATAAAAAGTAAACTGACTCCAGAAGAGTATGCAGTCTTAAGAGAAAAAGGTACGGAAGCTCCTTTTTCTGGAAAATATGTTGACGAAAAATCTCGTGGTGTTTATATGTGTAAAGTATGCGGACAAGCATTATTTCCTTCT
>JANMMK010000013.1:0-4018 GCA_031373235.1 bacterium
GTGGATTTTTATGTCGCCTCTCGAACACGATTTGATAAGGAGCCTCGTATTGATAGCAAAAGAACACGACTGCTTCTTTTAGCAAAAGATGTATTTGGATATAAAAACTTACTTAAACTTGTGACCGATTCGCATATGGAAGGTTTTTACTACAAACCTCGTATCGACAAGGAACTTATCGAAAAATACAAAGATGGGCTCATCGCCATCTCTCCTGCTTGGGACGGAGACATCGGACGATCAATTCGAGTCTACAACGAAGACAACGCAAAAACATGGGCGACATTCTATAAAAATATATTTAAAGAAGATTTTTATATAGAAGTAAGTCGACATCCAGAAATCGACAATCACGATGAAATCATAGAGAAATTAATTCTACTGGCAAAAGAAGCATCTATTCCACTTGTTGCTGGCCAAGAAGTTTACTACATAAAACCAGAAGACAAACAAGCCCAAAGAACATTGATGTCAGTACAAAAAAGTTTTGGCGAAAACACCAGAGAAGATGACGAAAGTAACTTTTCGTTTCTAGACACAAAGAGGATGCAGGAACTTTTCAAAAACCTCCCTGAAGCACTTGTGAACAACCAGAAAATTAGCGACCTCTGCAATCTTGAAATTCCTCTTGGTAAGTGGCTTTTTCCAACCATTGTTATTCCTGATGGCAGAACACCAGACGAAGAGTTACGAAGAATCGTATACGAAGGTTTTCAAACGAGAGGAGTAGCACAAGAAGAAGAAACAATAAAAAGAGTCGATTACGAACTAGGAGTGATAGAGACTAAAGGTTATGCTCCTTACTTTCTTGTGGTGGCAGATCTTCTTCGATATGCAAAAGAACGAGGTATCCTTTCTAACATCAGAGGGTCAGTCTCTGGTTCCATGGTTACCTTTCTTGCTGGTATAACAAATATAAACCCACTTGTTTTTGAAATTCCATTTGAACGATTTCTAAACCCTGATCGACCTTCAGCACCGGACATCGACATGGACTTCGCCGATAACAGAAGAGACGAAATGGTGGCCTACACCAAAGAAAAATATGGTGCGGACAAAGTGGCCCAAATTGGAACATTCGGTACCATGGCAGCCCGTGGAGCGGTAAAAGATGTTGCAAGGGCACTTGGATTTCCTGTCGCAACAGGAGATAGAATTTCAAAAATGATTCCTATGGGAAGCCAAGGCTTTCCTATGACTATCGAAAAAGCAATTGAGGAAACTCCAGAACTCAAAGAAGCATACGAAAAAGAAAAAGAAGTGAAAGAGATTATTGATATGGCACTAAAAATAGAAGGCTCAGCTAGACACATTTCGGTACACGCCGCAGGGGTTGTTATCTCCCCACTTCCACTTATCGAAGTAACTCCACTTCAATATGATACAAAAGGCGAACAAAAAATTATCACTCAATACGATATGTACTCGATTGACGAAGACAATGCTGGACTTCTTAAATTTGACTTCCTTGGACTAAAAAACCTTTCTATTATTTCTGACACCCTTGAACTAATAAAGACAAGAAAAAACATTTCTATCGACACAGACGCGATCCCTCTCGATGATCAAAAAACTTTTGAAATGTTATCGAGAGGAGAAACTGCCGACACCTTCCAGCTTAACGGAGATGGCATGACGAGGTTTCTTAAAGAACTCAAACCAACAACCATTCACGATATTAATGCGATGGTAGCTCTATACCGACCAGGACCCCTCCAATTTATTCCCGTCTATATTGCATGTAAACATGACCCATCCAAAGTGGTCTACCTTGATCCAGCCTTAGAACCAATTTTGAAAAAAACTTACGGAGTCTTGGTATACCAAGACGATCTTCTTATGATGGCAAACAAACTTGCTGGATACACATGGGGAGAAGTAGATAAATTCCGAAAAGCTGTTGGAAAAAAGATTCCAAAAGAAATGGCCGAGCAAAAAGAAAAGTTTATTAAAGGTTGTGTTTCATACAGTAAATGGTCACAGAAAAAAGCTGAGGAACTCTGGACATGGATTGAACCATTCGCTTCTTACGCCTTTAACAAAGCTCACTCCGTGTCTTACGGGCGCGTTGCATACTTAACTGCATACTTCAAAGCAAACTTCCCTGCTGAATACATGAGTGCCGTGCTAACACATGAGTCAGGTGACATTGAAAAAGTGGCTCTCTCAGTACATGAGTGTACTCGCATGGGTATCGAGGTCCTTCCTCCTTCAATTAACGAAAGTTTTGGAGGGTTTACTATTATTATCGGAGAAGATGGAAAAGAAAAAATCCGTTTTGGACTTTCATCAATT
This sequence comes from bacterium, assembly GCA_031373235.1. Classification (GTDB taxonomy): domain Bacteria; phylum Patescibacteriota; class Minisyncoccia; order Phycocordibacterales; family CAIRYW01; genus JANMMK01. Next base: position 2,296 of record JANMMK010000013.1, read on the forward strand.
AAAAACTTTGGAGAAGGCATTGCAGAAACCATCATCAAAGAACGAGGAGAAAACGGAAAATACAAAACACTAGAAGAATTTCTTTCTCGTATCCACGATAGAAGTTTTAATAAAAAATCACTTGAAGCTCTCATAAAGTCTGGAGCACTTGATGAATACGGAGAAAGAGGAAAACTTTTTTACAATATAGAAGCCCTTCTTTCTTTTAGTAAACTACAAAACGGTGGCAACAAAAACCAAGACTCGCTTTTTGGATCAGGGGGAAATGAAAAAATCGACTACAAAGAAACACTTCCCTTTTCAATACAAGAAAAACTACTCTTCGAAAAGGAATCAATCGGCCTTTATATTTCAGGGCATCCACTTGATAGACTTCGAAGTAAGATGGAAGCCAAAGGTATCTCGATAGAAAAAGTAAAACAAATTTCAAGAGCGGGACAAAGCCAGACTATTGTCGGAGTGGCAACTGAGGTAAAAGAAATCAAAACCAAAAATGGTGCAACAATGGCATTCATGAAATGCGCTGACTTTGGAGGATCAATCGAAGTTGTATTATTCCCAAAAATATATGAAGAAGTAAAAAATCTCCTTGGAGGAGAAAAATGTCTTTATATTGAAGGAACATACTCGGTTCGAAACGACACACCTTCTCTCCTTGCAAACAAAATAAAAGAAGTATAAAACTTGCAGAAAAAAGAAATTCTGGCAGAATCCTACTAAAAATATGGCAACCACTGATCTTCTTTGTCTTCAAACAAAAAAATGTTTTTTTGGGGTTAGATTTCGTTATGGAATGAATGAGTCTTTCATGAAAAGAACACAATTATCACTTCAAGAAAAAGTCCTTCCACTATCTGATCCTAAAAAAATTAGAGCAGAAATAACTGCATTCCTAGTGGAAACAAGACTCTCTTCCGGCTCCATCACCCGAATCAGAGACATCATCTTTGAAGACCGACCCACACCCACACCTTAGGGTGTGATTTTTTTTACTTCAAAATTATGCTAATCTAAAGCCCATGAACAATGATGAAATTTTAAACCAAAAACGACACACTCTCGCCCACCTTTTAGCGGCAAGTGTTAGAGCTTTGTACCCAGGGGCAAAAAATGCTATTGGTCCTGCAATTGAAAACGGCTTTTACCAAGACTTTGATATGCCAACTGCAATCACTGACGCCGACCTACCAAAAATTCAAAAGAAGATGTGTGAATTTCTCAAAGGATGGAGTGGTTTCGAAAAGAAAGAAGTATCAAAAGAAGAGGCCCTCGAAGAATTTTCATGGAATGAATACAAAAGCGAACTTATTGAAGACTTCTCAGGAGAAAATAAAACTCTTACTTTCTATACAGCAGGAAAGTTTGTTGACCTTTGTAAAGGTGGACACTCTGAAAACCCTTCTAAAGAAATAGACCCAGATTCTTTCAAACTCTCTCGCCTTGCGGGAGCATATTGGAAAGGAGATGAAAAAAACAAAATGCTTACTCGTATCTACGGATTAGCATTTAATACAAAAGAAGAACTTGATGCCTACGAAAAAAAGCAGGCCGAAGCAGCTGAACGAGACCATAGAAAACTTGGAAAGGAATTAGATTTATTTGTCTTTTCAGACGTAGTAGGTAAAGGTCTACCTTTATGGACAGAAAAAGGCACAACTATTAGACGTGTTCTTGAGCGTTTTATTGTTGATGAAGAAATTCGACGTGGATACAAACATGTTTT
>JANMMK010000021.1:0-2788 GCA_031373235.1 bacterium
TATGACACCATAGTGCTCCTGGCTGTCATAGAGCACATTGAAGTATTCGAGGTGCATAAAATCTTTTCAGAGTTTAAACCTCTTTTGAGAAAAGGTGGGAGAATTTTTTTAACTACACCAACTAAAGCTTGTATGCCAGTACTTGAAGTTCTTTCTCGAGTAGGAGTGTTGTCTCGTGAGAATATATTGGAACATAAGCACTATTGGAGTAAAAAAGATATTTTTGATTTAGCGGACAAAAATGGTTTTAGGGTGACGACCTACAAAAAGTTCCAACTCGGACTTAATCAACTCGCAGTACTGGAATCTAAGTAACTATTTTCTTAGGTTACATTTAATAATATGGTAAATCGCAGAGACACCGTCTTTCCATCCAATCTTTTTTCCTTCGGCGTAAGTTCTTCCTGAATAAGAAATACCTACTTCATAAATAGAGAGTTTTGATCTGGAGAGGATTGCCGTGATCTCTGGCTCAATACCAAATCTATCTGCTGAAAGTTTGTCTTTTACTAGATTAAGGGCTTTTCGGTCAAGCAACTTGTAGCATGTTTCCATGTCAGTAAGATTGAGGTTGGTGAATATGTTTGAAAGGAGAGTCAGTACTTTATTTCCAATTGAGTGCCAGAAATAGAGAACTCTGTGAGGTTTGTCTCCGATAAATCTTGAGCCAAAGACAACATTTGCTTTTCCGTTTAATACAGGCTCAAGGAGCCCTAGGTAATCTTCAGGATCGTATTCAAGGTCTGCATCCTGAATAATAGTAAAGTCTCCAGTGCTTTCTTGGAATCCTCTTTTTACAGCTTTACCTTTTCCACCATTTTTTTCTTGGAGCAGTACTTTAATGTCTTCTTTTTCTAGTCCTTTGAGTATTTCCCTTGTTCCATCAGTAGAGTAATCGTCGATGATAATAATCTCCTTTTTTAAGGGAATAGAAACTTGTTGTACCCGTTTTAGTAATTCGGTAATTGTGTTTTTTTCATTGTATACAGGGATGATGATTGAGAGTGTTTGCATAAGTGCTTTGTTTTTTTAAGTAATGTTCTTTTATTTGTAACATAGAGCTTGTCTGCCGACAGGTAGGCGAGTGAAGTGAAAATGTAATCATTTTCACTTTCGAGCCGAGTAGCATATATAGTTCCCTGCGGTCTTTGCCACAAGGAACTATATTCTAGCATTCTTATGAAATCTTAAAAGTTACTTGTATTTGGAAAGTGAAGACTGTTGTTTTCTTTCAAACTACCTATATAATTTAACTTATGAATAGAGTACAGAAAAGGAGACTTAAGAAAGTTAGTCTAATCAGTCTAGGAATATTTATTCTTCTTTTTTTATTATTTTGGCTTATTTCTTCTCATATTAGTAAACAAATAACTTTGGCGAGAGAGACTCTGTTTTCAGTTGTGTCTTATGCAACAATATGTGTAGACGACGGTTTTCCTCTTGGGGATACACTTGATGATAATGATACTTTTACACCTCAAGTTGGCACACCGCTTTGTCATGACTCAAAAGTGCCGTGGCCGCTTCTTCCGCGTTTTTGGTCATACAATAGTGCTTCGTCATCTGTCTTTAAAGCAACTTTTGAATATGGTGCAGAAGGAAATGGTGTTCGTGTTCGCTGTACACAAGCTGGGTGCGAGGAATCTTTTGTAAACAATGAATAAATATAAACAAAACCAAAAAAGCGGATTTACTTTGATAGAACTTTTAGTAGTGATTGCGATTATTGGAGTGCTTAGTTCTATCGTTGTCACTAGTCTTGGAAGTAATAAAGGTAAAACAAGAGACGCCCTTCGTAAGGAGGATATAAAACAAATCGAAACAGCAATTGATTTGTATTTTCAAGATAACAGTAGTTTTCCTGCCAACTTAACTGCTTTGAAAAACACTGGGTACTTCGATACTTTTCCTACGGATCCAAGTACTAACGCTGATTATGGGTATTCCTTTGATTCTAGTACGAAGAAATATTGTATAGGAACTAACCTTGAGGTTATTGCGCCAACGAGCCAGTGTTCTTTGTCTTCATATACCCATACCGTTGGTAATTAAAATTACAGAAGAAGGTTGAAGATTTTCTTTTGTTTTGAGGTATAATAAACAGTAATGGAATTTATTTTTGGCATTTTTATATTTACTCTCGGTGTCATTATTGGCAGTTTTCTTAATGTTGTCGCACTTCGCTATGGCTCTGGAAGAGGTGTGAAGGGGCGGTCTTTTTGTTTTTCCTGTGGAAAAACTTTGAAAGCATTCGAGCTTATTCCACTACTTAGTTTTATTTTTCAAAAAGGTAAGTGTCGAGGATGTGAGTCGAAGATTTCGATACAGTATCCACTCGTCGAAGCTCTTACGGGATTTGTATTTTTGCTCACTTACGTGCATCAAGTTGCTGTCGGTGGTAGCGTACTTTCTTTTTTGTATACAGTATTTGTATTTTGTATCCTTATCGTGATTGCGGTCTATGACGTGAAGCATAAAATAATTCCTGATGGACTCGTATTTACTTTTATTGCACTTGGTATAGTAAAAATATTTTTACTAACTCCTGTCTCTATGTTGTTTTCTTTTCCGACAATTTTTAACACACTTGCTCCAATACTATTATTCCTACCGTTCTTCTTCCTGTGGGCTCTTTCAAGAGGGCAGTGGATGGGATTTGGCGATGCTAAGCTTGCTATAGGTATCGGTGCTTTTTTAGGATTGTCTGCGGGGTTAAGTGCGGTCTTTATAGGTTTTTGGAGTGGAGCACTCTGTAGTCTTTTTATGTTAGCGCTACAAAAAAGACACA